>JALUZQ010000235.1 GCA_027011725.1 Sulfurimonas sp.
TTGGTAAGCTATGCACTATCTTCATCACGCATCTCCATGGTGACCATTACTACGGACTGCCTGGGCTACTCTCCTCTAAAACACTCGATAAAGCCCTCTCTCCTCTTAAAGTCTATGGGCCAAAAGGGATAAAACGCTTCATTGAGTGTGTCATGGAGACTTCAGAGGAACATCTGGGTTATAAACTGGAAATAATTGAAATAGAAGTGAACATGGCATTGAGCTTTGACAAATTTTCGCTCAAGGTTCTCCCTCTTGTGCATTCAGTGGAAAGTTATGCCTACCTTATACAAGAGTATGACATAACAAATAAACTTGATGAACAAAAGCTGCGTTTAGAGGGGATTGCACCTTCAGCACTTTATGGAGAGCTCAAACGTGGTAATAACATTATACACAAAGGGAAAGAGCTGCACTCAAATGAGTATATGCTTGATCCCATACCGGGAAGAACACTCATAATAGCCGGAGACAACAGCGAGCCTGATATTCTTGACAAGAGGCTTGATAATCTTGACCTGCTTGTACATGAAAGTACCTATACACAAGAAATTTACGATGTTCTACCGACAAAATTCCTCCACACTACAGCAAAAAAGCTAGGTGAAGCAGCACAAAAGCATCATGTAAAAAATCTTATAGCAACCCACATCAGTGCAAGATACTCACAAGGCAGTTCTTACGATGCACAAACAATTTATGACGAGATAAAATCCTCTTACAAAGGGGAATGTTTCATTGCCAATGATTTTGATGTTTTTTATCTTTCTCGAGATGGGGTGCTTAAAAAGCAATAATATAGCCAGATATTTGAGTGTACAATTTTAAAAGTATCTCAGCGTATTCTATATTTTAGGTTAGAAAATTCGTATTTAAGGGGTTATAAATGTTGTGGCTCCGGATGCTGGATTCGAACCAGCGACCAAGTGATTAACAGTCACCTACTCTACCGCTGAGCTAATCCGGAATGTGTAGCGAAATTTTAGCTAAAAACTATTAAATTAATCTAAAATACCGCTAATTTGGCTGATGATTGAACTCTGGGACTATCTCTTTGAGTTTTTCAAGTTTGTTTGGAGTCTTTACGAGTTCATCTATGTCTTTGTTGAGCTTCTCTATGTCGTATGGTGTTGGCTGTGCTACCGTAATGGATTCATACTGCGTTTGGGCATCACTCTCATCTATGAGGAGTTCTTCATAAAGCTTCTCACCAGGACGAAGACCTGTGAACTCTATCTCTATGTCATCTCTGCCACTGAGTTCTATCATTCTTTTTGCCAGATCTACTATCTTTATAGGCTCACCCATATCAAGTATAAATATCTCTCCACCACTTCCTATGGCACCTGCTTGAAGTACAAGCTCACACGCTTCAGGAATAAGCATAAAATAGCGTGTAATTTCTGGATGTGTAACGGTTATGTTCTCACCTCTATCAATTTGCGCTTTGAACTTCGGTATAACACTTCCACTTGAGCCGAGAACATTTCCAAAACGAACTGCGACTATGTCCGTTCCTTTTCCATTCGAATTTTGCGCATAGAGTTCACAGATTCGCTTTGTAGTCCCCATAACATTTGTCGGACGGACTGCTTTGTCTGTAGATATCATTACAAATTTTTCAACACCGTGTTTAATAGCAATGTCTATGACATTTTTCGTTCCCACTACGTTGTTTAAAATCGCTTCGGTCATATTTGCTTCTACAAGCGGCACATGTTTATATGCTGCAGCGTGTATGACGATGTCAGGCGCGTGTTTTTCAAAAGTTTTATCTATCAGCTCAAAATCACGAATATTTTCCATCACAGCAACTGTTGGAACACCTTTTATCTCTTGCTCAATACTGTAGAGATTAAATTCGCTATGATCAAGCAGTATCAACTTTTTCACGCCATACTTCTCACACTGACGGCATATCTCACTTCCTATACTGCCTCCTGCACCTGTTACAAGAACAGTTTTGCCTTTGATGAAATTTTGAATGGTTGTTTTGTCCAAATCTTTAGGGTGACGGGCAAGCAGATCTTCTACCGAGATATCAACAAGCACATCTTTTTCATAATCACTAATAGGGTTAAAAACTTTTATGTCATGAATCCCCAACGCTTTTATATCATCATAGAGCTCTTTTACATCATACTCATTTGAGACGATTACCGTCTCGATGCCTTCATGAAACTCTCGAATGTCATCATAACTTTTAACACTCACTCCATTAATCTTCAATCCGGCAGCTTCGTCATTCCAAATGGCAACAGGCCAGCTGTCTTGGTTCGTTTTGATGAGTTTTCTTGTTATCTCTTCTGCACGCTGAGGAGAAGCGACAATAAGCGTTGGTTTTCCAAGAGAGTGCTTCGAGTACACTTCCAAAAAGAAGCGTTTACTTACTCTTGTAGAGAGAATAAACAAAAATGTAAGCAAAAACTCTATGGGAATGACAGAGCGAGGATACCCCTCAAAAAAGCTGCCACGAAACAGATAGACCAAGGCTGTAAATATGATGGTAGAACTAATAAGCACATACGTAATTTGCACCTGATCTTTAAAACTAAAGTAGCGCCAAGAGACCTTGTAAATATCTAAAAAGTAAAAGAGTGAAACCCGCATCAAACCAAGAATAAAGAAACTTTTATAAATATCGTCCACATACTGTGCTTCGATCGAAAAATCAAAACGCAGCAAAAAAGCGATATAGGTCGATGCCCCAATGGCAAAAAGATCTAAAATCATAAAAAAGAGCGTACGTTTAAAATTTGTAGGAGAAAATATATTCAATTATATTACCTTTAGAGTTTGTAGTATTAGTTTCACATCATTTACAAATGAAATATTGTCAATGTAATTATAGTAAAGTTTTATCTTCTGCGGCAAGATAATCTCAAGATATGCCCTCTCTTTGTCCTCATAAGAGTTCATAATCGTCTCTTCATCACGAAACTCTATGGCTGCATTGTCTGTGATGCCCGGTCGTACACTGAGTACTTTTTTATATGCATCTCGTTTTTTAGCAACAAACTTCATCACTTCCGGGCGAGGACCTACAAGAGACATATCGCCTTTAAGTACATTGAGCAGCTGCGGGAGTTCGTCTATTTTCGTTTTTCGTATGAACTTCCCGACTTCTGTAATACGCGGGTCATCGCCGCTTGTCACGCTTGGGCCTATTTTATCGGCGTCAACAACCATCGAGCGAAATTTATAAATATCAAACTCTTTGAAATCTTTTCCTACACGTTTTTGTGTGTAAAAAAGCGGCCCTTTTGAGCTAAGTTTAATCCACAGTGCTATAAGTAACAAGATCGGAAATAAGATCAGAATCCCCATAAACGCAGCAATAAAGTCAAAAACTCTTTTAAAATATGCTCTGTACATCAGCCTACGAGTTCACGCACTTGCTCGATCACATACGCCACCTCTTCATCAAGCATATCAGGATAGATAGGCAAAGACAAAGAACGCTCAAAAACCTCATTGGCTACAGGATACGCTTTATTTTCATACGCATAGCGCTCTTTGTAGTACGGATGCTTGTGAATAGGAATGAAATGGACACTACACCCTACTCCGCGTTCTTTGAGTTTTTCTATCACCTCATCTCTATTTTCGATTTTTATCACATACAGATGCCAAGAGCTCTCTCTGTCATCTTTAACAAAGGGGAGTGTGATGTTTTTGTTATCTCTAAACGCAGCGTTATACGTCTGGGCAATTTTTGCACGTTTTTCGCGTAACATCTCCTGCTTTTTGAGCTGTACCATCCCTATAGCTGCGTTTATGTCCGTAGTATTATACTTACAGCCATTGTCCACTATTTCATAATACCATGCACCTTTGGTGGTGTATCTGTCCCACGCATCACGACTGATACCGTGGAGTCTGTTTATGCGCATATTTTTAGCATATGCAGCATTGTTCGTTGTCGCCATACCGCCCTCACCTGTAGAGAGTGTCTTTGTCGCATAAAAACTAAAACAGGTTACATCACTCTTTTGTAAGTTCCCTATTTTTACACCTTTGTAACTACTAGGAATCGCATGCGCAGCATCTTCTATTACTTTAAGATTGTACTTTTGAGCAATTGCATAGATCTCATCCATATCACAAGGCTGTCCTGCAAAGTGTACGGGGATGATGGCACGTGTCTTCTCAGTTATAAGCGCTTCAATTTTTGAGACATCAATGTTATGTGTATCCTCTTCGATGTCACATAGTACAGGAATAGCATCAAAATAGGTCACAACCTCAGCTGTTGCCACAAAAGTATTTGTAGGCACTATGACCTCATCATCACGCTGCAATCCAATGGCTTTGAGTGCCAGATGGAGTGCTGCTGTAGCAGAATTTACACTCACCGCCTCCTCTGAGCCGATGTAGGCTTTAAACTCTTTTTCAAACGCAACTGTTTTTGGACCCATGGTCACCCAGCCGGACTTTATAGCCTCTGTCGCTGCGTTTATCTCTTCATCTGTTGTATGTGTTTTATGAAATGGTATTTGCATCTATTTATCTCTTTAATCTATAAATTTTCACAAGCGGGTCTAAAATAACCGGCTCAAAAAGTTCACTGTCATAATTTTCAAATACAAAAAGCTGTATAAAAACAGAATTATACATTTTATCGTCTAAGACTAAGATTGTATTGTAGTTTTTCATATAGACAACGTTCAGACGTGAATTATAATCGAGCACCTGATCTTGTTTGTGCAAACGACCCTGTTTATCATATGCTACTACAGAAAAATGTTTCACCGGTACTTTTCTTCGGCCAAGTTCTATCTCTCCTGTCGTGTTTAAAAAGTTCACACCCTTTCCAAGCATCAGCTTATTACCAACTTGTCTGAAATTTCTTGAAACATAAAAGAAGTTGTTTGGAAGTTTTTCACCACTATTCAGATCAAGATTCGAAAAAACTGCAACGGTTGGAAAAATGTTAAGCATTCTGTTTGGAAGGTAGAGATAGACATCACGTGTCTTTTTCGGTAGTTTATAGTCACTCAAGCGCATCTCATCTAAAATGCTGTTAACATCAAACGGCGTTGTCGCGTTATTTTCAAAAATATAATCTGCTACAGGAGTAAACCCGAGTTGCATCTGCACATATTTTTCAACAGAAAGCCTTGCGAGATTTGCCGCCTGCGTTTGTGAATCTGTCGTGAGTATTTGAGAAATGATAAAGTTGTCATGTCTATGCTTTCCACCGTCAATGAGTGTATTTGTATTTGAATAGTACCAAATAGGATACCCATAGTCCCACCATGTAAGCGTATAATCTTTAGGTGTAGAGATGTTTTTGAGTCTATCAAGACTCTTTACCTCTTCTTGATTAAATACTGTAGGGACTTTATAGCCTATAATATGTTTGATATTTGGATAGAGAAGTGCAACTACAGCAAAAAACAACACTGCATACTTTGGAGTCTCTTTTACAATGAGTTTGTCCACTACAAAATAGATAAGATAGACCACCCCAAGAGAGAGTGCAGGAATGGCATATACCGTAAAACGCAGTCCTCCCATGTAGGCGAAAAAACCTATCCCCACCAATGGAAGAAAGAGTAAAAACTCCTTTTTGCGTATAACAAGAAGCACATACCCTGCAACAGCAATCAAAAATGAGAAGATAGAGCCTGAAATTCTGTTTGCAAAAGTTTCAAAAGGGATCTTACCCGCTTCACGAATAGTTTGATGTACCTCATAAAATTTCAAACTGCTGACTTTATCCACTCCCGTGTCAATATATTCAAATACTTTGACATATATAGCTGAAAAAACATGGTTAAAATAGAAAAATGCAATCGCAGAGACCACTGCCGCAATAAGCAGCTGTTGTTTCTCTTTGATGAGATTAAATTTGAAAACAACAAAAGCAATGACTACAAGTGCTACTCGCAACTCCCACGCCATTGCAATGGATGAGAGTGTAAAAAGGATGAAAAACTGGTAGAAGTTTTCCGCTTTTCTGTAAAAAATAATCAGATAAATCATATATCCCAAAACCATTGCATATATCACAGAGTATGCAGCATCATACGCATAAAAGTAGAAACAGGTGAGTAAAGCCGCCACAAACACTGCGTTTAGATCACTGCGTTTGACACTTTTAATAAGAAAGTAGATAATAAAAACAGGAATGGTAAATGCCAACATATCACTGTCATAATAT
>JALUZQ010000236.1 GCA_027011725.1 Sulfurimonas sp.
AAGATAGACCTCTCAGGAAAAGTCGTTTATATACGCCTTGCACAGGAGTTAAAAGGGATCTATGGAGAGTTTATCAGTCTTGTTATTAAAATATCAGTTGCACTTATTCTCTTCTTCATTATCTTATTTATTATCAGTTATAAAATAAATGTTCAAATACAACATGAGACGAACAAGCTTGTCGATTTCTTAAAAGCGCTTACAAAGAAAGAGAAGCCTACCTATATCTCTTCAAAATATTCACAAGAGTTTGCCCTCATTACAAGCCTGCTCACCAAAGTCTCAAAGATTTTGGCAAAAAAAGACAAACAACAAGAGAAGTACACCCGCAAACTTAAAAATGCAAACAGACAAAAAGATGACATCATCTCTGCAATCAGCCATGAGTTCAAAAACCCTATAGCTGTAGTCAACGGCTACTCACAGACACTTTTAGAAGATGAAAATATAAACCCAAATATACGTAAAAAATTTCTTACAAAAATCCATAATAATGGTACAAAACTTAGTACACTCATAGATACACTTAGACTTTCAATGAAACTCGACGGTGAAACGCAGTCCATACAGACACATCAAACAAATCTTTACGAACTGGTAAACGAAACTGTCCAAACACTCCAACTTACATACCCACACAAACACATAATTATACAAGGAGACAAGAAAGTAGTAGTAAATATAGATAAGACACTTTTTGGGGTTGTTATCAGTAATCTCATAGAAAATGCACTAAAATATTCAGAAGATGAAGTAATAGTAAAAATTTCGAAAAAACATCTTGAAGTAATAGATACAGGCATAGGCATAAACGAGAAAGATTTAGAAAATATCACAAAAAAATTCTACAGAGTACACCAGAACTCTTGGAACAACTCTCTAGGACTTGGACTCTTCTTAGTCAATAAAATCATTGCCCTACACCACTTCACACTTACTATAAAGTCTCAAGTGAATAAAGGTTCCACGTTTAGTATAGAATTTTAAAATCATTAAGCTATTACAAAGAATATTTGCTTTATCATTAAACAATATAAGTACAATTTTTGTTTAAGGATTTTGCAAGATGAGTGGTAAAGTTTTAAAATTTAAAAAAAGTATGATAGCTCTCGCTATGGCAAGTTTCCTAGTCGGTTGCGGCGGTGGCGGCGGTGGCAACAGTGGCAGCAGCAATGATGAGGGCGGTGGAAATACAGGAGGTGGAAGTAGCATCCCAACTGGTACATTTACAGTAAATGCTGTTGATGACAATATTTTGGGTGCAATCATAAGTGCTCCCGAATGTGCCTCGTTTTCAGAAGATGGAGATGGTGTATATACTTTAAAGGAGTGTATAGCGACACCTTCTTCTGTGAATGTCATCAATGGTTTTGTAGATACAACCAATAATGGTCGACATGATGACAATGAGACAGCACAAATAGCACCACTCAAGTTAAATGTAACACAAAGCGGCTCAAGTAACAACTTTACAGTAACACCGTTAACAACTCTTGCAGCGCAAGATACAGATCTCTCTGCTCTAGCAAATGCATTAGGCATAAGTCAAGATGAACTCTTTGAAGATAATCCTGACAATAGGGCTATTCAAAGAGCCGTAAACGCAATATTAATTTCTGCGAGAAAGGCAGGAATTACAAAATTTGACTCTTTTGTGCAGGATTTGGTAACACAATTGAAAGATAGTAACGCAACAGGTCTAAATGCTTTAAATGCTGTAAAAACATATATGCAAAACCATAAGGAAAGCTACAAAACCAAATTTGGCGTAGTATTTGGTGGTTTTATAGATGACACTTCTGCTTTAGATTTAACAAGCTCGACCGTTTTAAGCGACGTTGAAAGCACACATGCCGTAACAGAAGGAAAGATAGTATTAGGCGGTTTTATCTATGATACTGTAATTCCAAACGCAACAGTCACTCTTTATGATAGTACTACTTCACTTGAGACTACTACATCTGATGCCAATGGAAGATACTTTCTTGAAGTAAACAAAGATATTCTAAATTCATCTAAAGTCTATAGACTTGAAGCGGTCTCTGGTGATGTTAAGCTTATCTCTTATGTTACAACACAAGAATTAAAAGACAATCTTACAGGACAACAGGTATCAAGTGGGAACTTAGAGGATCTGATAGTCTCAAATGTAACCACTGCAAAAGCAGTTTTGGTCCAAAAAACAAGACCGAGTGCAGAACATAACGCTACGGCGATGAATGAAGCAAAAGCTTTGGTTGAAAGTTTATATCCTCAAGACATTCTAACAATCTCTGGTGTTCTTAAAGATATTGTGGACAACAATACAACGCTTACTACTGCTTCAGACACATTGGATCTTGCTCAAAATATTGTTGAAGTGAACACTACAACAAAAGAGCTCACTACGACACTTCCAAGTGAAGTAAATCAAACAGCAGTCGATGCACAGGTGGCAAATATTCAGAGCGATCCTCTTTTAAGTACACAAGTAGATAGCACGACTGTCATAAGTGAAGGCAGTTTGCGCTCTATTATGGAAAACCATACTCTATATGAATTTTATTACAATAGTGACTTTCAATCTTTTCCATTAGTTTACGACACTCTTCAAATTTATCCTGATGGCAGTTTAAACAGCTATGAGTATCGTTATGATGACAATAGTTCAGAGTGGGTGATTTCAGATGATTATAATCTCAATGCAGGAAGTATACTTTGGTCAAGTGACGGTAGTAAGGTATATGTCGTTTCTACGGATGCTATACCAGGAAAAATAACACTCCTAGCCAAAGAAAATATAACTGTTCTTGGGCATAGTGTTAATATCTATCATTTCCAGGAGGAAACTACTGGAGAGCCTGGAGATGGCTACTATACAAATTTTATAGCAAATGCTAATGAGACTGGAACTATAAATTTTTCAAGTATTAACGACAGTAATAAAGAGATTAATATTAGTAACACAATGTATTATCTCGATGACAACGGAACCTACCATCAAGATAATCAGAGTCAACAATACAGGTATCGTACTTTGCTAAAAGATGGTAAAACATTTGTAGTATTTGAGGATGCTGAGACTAATGATGGTGACGGAGCTATGATATATCTCGATTTTGCAAATCAAAAAGCATATATAGCTGACTACAGCTCTATTGGTTCCAAAGATAGCTGGATTCATTATGACAGTACAACCATGTCAAAAATTTGGAAAAACTTACCGTTTATGCAGCAACAAGAATTGATTACCAGGATAAATGATGCTCAGACAAATGCAACACATTCTGTCTCAAATACCTGGTCTCAAATTACAGATAGAGTAATCTATAAATATATAAAATCATTAGAAGGTAAAGAAGGGTTGAAAAAATTCTTGGCTGAAAGAGAGCTATACGCTGTTACAAATGTCAACTCTACATCATTGAGAATAGATACCATGAGATTTTCTTTTGATTTTAGCAGCATTAATTTTTCCGGTACTGATGATGGTGGAGCATACAATGATGACTCAAATATTACTGACTATACAGCAACGACTTTTACGATCTCAGACAATGGAAATGAGATTATATTAACAATAAACGAAATTACAGACGATTACCTTCTCATGGAGTTCGATGATGGTAGTACTCAACATACAGAAAGAGTCTATTTTGATAAAGAAAAAGCAGAAATATACATATATAGCCAATATTACCAACATCCACAAGGACAAGAGGGACTAAAAATATTCTTAGCAGACAAAGAGATATACGCTGTTACAAACGTCAACTCTGCATCATGGAGAATAGACACTATTGCCTTCGCTTCTGATTTTAGCACGGCTAATTTTTTCGGTACTGATGATCAGGGAGCATACAATGATATCTCAGACATTACCAATTATACGGCAACAAGTTTTACAATATCAGATAATGGAGATAGTATTGTGTTAACAATACAAAAAGTTACAGACGATTACCTTCTCATAGAGTTCGATGATGGTACGACTCAACATACAGAAAGAGTTTATTTCAATAAAGCAAAAGCAGAAGCATATATGAATACTCTTAATTAAAAGGGAAAGAGATGAAAACAAAAATTGCAGGGCTTTTAGCCCTTGTTCCACTGATGCTTTTTGCCGGTGAATCAAAAGCTCAATATGATGGCTACAGTTATTTTAGTATTGGGATGCAAAATACAAAGTATGAAGAAAATATAGTTTTAAGTGGTGGACAGAAGGTTCACAGTTCTGCCAATGCGACAAGTCCTGTCTATATTAGTGGTTCTCTTATCCGTATAAATAACAAATTTGATTTTTCTATGGACTTACTCTCTACTCTTTTACCAACAGAAACGGATGAGAAATGGTACCTAGATGGGGTCTATACACAACAAAACAAGTTTGATGCAACCATAACAAATATGCAGTTTTATGGACATTACAAGTTCACAGACAACCATAGAATTGTATTTGGTCCAACCTACTCACTCAATAGCTTTAAACGCTATACTTTTAAAGATGCAAATGGAAATATCATCCTTGATAACGTAACAGGCGCAAGACTTGGACTCACTGAAGAGAGAGTTGCTAATTTACGTTTTGCAGTAGGATATTGGTATGAGAGTGCTCCGCATGGTCGAGTACACCAGATACGTTATCGTTTTAATGCAACCTTTGGACACACTGTTTGGACACAGGCTACAAATACAGGATTTGAAAAAGTAAGTTTTGACACTATCAATAGTTATGAACTGCAAAGCTCCGCATACGCAGGCTATACAATTTTTAAAGGTTTGGAAATTGGCGCTTTTGCAGCTTATTCAAGACAAGAGAAAACAACTACAGACGTTGCGTCGGATGGACATACAAAATGGCCAAAAAACACACTGTCTCTCTTACAAGGTGGCGTAAGTTTTGTCTGGAATTTTTCTGAATAATTCAGACTACGAGGTGTAATTATTCGAAACACTCTGAGAATTTGCCTATTATTTCATCAGTTTAAAACCGCTATTTACCTATTATTGGGTTATACTACTTGCAGAAAATATTCAGGAGAAAATTAATGGGAAAATTCGTTAATAATATAGAAGAGTTCTTTACATTTTGTAATGAGAATGATGTACAATTCGTAGATTTAAGATTTACAGATATCAAAGGTGCATGGCATCACCTTACTTACCGCTACTCTGCAGTAAACGCAGACAACTTAGAAAATGGTTTCCCATTTGATGGTTCTTCAATCGAAGCATGGCAACCAATTAACAAATCAGATATGATTTTAAAACCTGATGTTCCAACAGCATTTTTAGATCCTTTTACTGCTGATCCAACTGTTATCCTTATTTGTGATATCTTTGATATCTACAAAGGTGAACTGTATGAGAAATGTCCACGTTCAATCGCTAAGAAAGCACTTAAACATGCTGAAGATATCGGTGTTGCTGATGCTGCATACTTTGGACCGGAAAATGAATTCTTTATTTTTGATGATGTTCAATTTGTTGATGGTATCAATGAAGCTGGCTATAAAGTAGATACTGAAGAGGGTGAATGGAATTCAAACACTTCTTATGATGATATGTACAACACAGGTCACAGACCAGGAACTAAAGGTGGTTACTTCCCAGTTGCACCGACAGATTCTATGGTAGATATGCGTGCTGAAATGATGCAAGTACTCGAGCAAGTTGGTCTTGAAGTTGTTCTTGGTCACCACGAAGTTGCACAAGGTCAAGGCGAGATCGGTATCGTTTTTGGTGATATCATCACTGCTGCTGACAATGTTCAAAAATACAAATATGTTGTTAAAATGATCGCTCACCTTAACGGTAAAACTGCAACATTTATGCCTAAACCACTTTATGGTGACAATGGTAACGGTATGCACGTTCACCAATCACTATGGAAAGATGGTAGAAACCTTTTCTATACTGAAGGAAACTACGGTAACCTTTCAGAGATGGCACTTAACTATGCTGCTGGTATCTTTAAACATGCTAAAGCTGTTGCTGCGTTTACAAATGCTTCAACAAACTCTTATAAGCGTCTTATCCCTGGTTTTGAAGCACCAAGTATTCTTACTTACTCTTCACAAAACCGTTCAGCTGCATGTCGTATTCCTTATGGTGCTGGCGAAAAAGCTACACGTATTGAAATGAGATTCCCAGACTCTACTGCATGTCCTTACCTTGCATTTGCTGTAATGATGATGGCTGGTCTTGATGGTATCAAGCACAACATGACTCCAGTAGGTCCAATGGATGAAGATCTTTTCGAACTTACTCT
Organism: Sulfurimonas sp.; assembly: GCA_027011725.1. Lineage (GTDB taxonomy): Bacteria > Campylobacterota > Campylobacteria > Campylobacterales > Sulfurimonadaceae > Sulfurimonas. Next base: position 6,251 of record JALUZQ010000236.1, read on the forward strand.
TGATGAGATCCGTGAAAGAGGAATCCAACAAATGCCACACACACTCCGTGAAGCACTTGAAGGTCTTATTGCAGACAATGACTTCTTGAAACCGGTATTTACTGATGAAATGATCGATGCTTACCAAGGGTATAAATTCGAGCGTGACGTATTCCCTGATGAAGGTCGTCCAACAGCATACGAGTTCAAAACTACGTACCAGTGCTAAAACTTTCTCCCTCTTTTGGGAGAAATATTCTTCAAACAATAAAAATTATCCTTTAAATTTTCAAACTAACTCTTTTTCTTCTTTTTAAAAAACTCCAAATTCGCTATAATTCCGCCAAGATAGTTATGTAAGAGTGTACTATCAAATTTTCAAGTAAAAGGATTCAAAATGATGAATCATATTCCAAAAGGCAAATACAAGCCGTATCCAAAAATAGACTTGCCAGATAGAACATGGCCTGACAATACAATTACAAAAGCTCCTCGATGGTGTAGTGTTGATTTACGTGATGGAAATCAAGCGCTTATCAACCCTATGGACATGGAGAAAAAACTTGAATTATTTGCACTCTTACTCAAACTCGGATTTAAAGAAATAGAGGTTGGATTTCCATCTGCTTCAAAAATAGAGTATGATTTTTTACGTAAACTTGTTGATGATGACTTGATACCTGATGATGTAACCGTTCAAGTACTTGTGCAAGCTCGCGAGCACTTGATTGCAAAAACATTCGAAGCACTTCGCGGAGTCAAAAAAGCGACGGTTCATTTATATAATTCAACATCTATTGCACAAAGAAAAATTGTGTTTGCAAAGTCACAAGAAGAGATCATCGACTTAGCACTCGAGGGTGTTGATTTGGTCAAAAAATATGAAGCAAACCATAATGGAGAGATCTTTTTGGAGTACTCTCCTGAAAGTTTTACGGGTACAGAGTTAGAGTTTGCTGCACGTATCTCAAACGCAGTGACAGCACGCTGGGGCATATCAGCATTAAGACCTGTCATTATCAACTTGCCGGCAACAGTGGAGATGGCTACGCCAAATATCTATGCTGATCAAGTCGAGTGGATGAGCAGACATCTTGATAATCGTGAGCATGTCATCATCTCAACTCATACCCATAACGATAGAGGTACATCCATCGCAGCGACAGAGCTTGCACTTCTTGCAGGAGCAGACAGAGTTGAAGGAACACTTCTTAGTAATGGAGAGCGTACAGGAAATGTTGACATTATCACTTTGGCACTTAACATGACCACACAAGGCATCGACAGTGGACTTGATTTTTCAAATGTCAATGAAGTAGTAGAGGTAGTAGAGCGTGTCACAGAGCTTCCAACGCATCCTCGTCATCCATATGTAGGAGAATTGGTCTATACTGCCTTTTCCGGTTCACACCAAGATGCCATCAACAAAGGCCTTGCATACCAACAGGCAAAAGAGGATCCATTTTGGGAAGTACCATACTTGCCAATAGACCCTGCAGATGTTGGAAGAACGTATGAGTCTATCATTCGTATCAATTCACAATCCGGAAAAGGTGGAGTTGCTTACATTTTAGAGAAAAATTACGGCTACCAGCTCCCAAAAGCTATGCACCCAGAAATCGGGCGCGCAGTACAGGCACTCAGTGATGAAAAAGGAAGAGAGCTCTCACCTGAGGAGATTCTTGGAGTATTTAAAAAAGAGTATTTTGAGGTAAAAGAGCATATCAGTTTTAAAGATGTCTCACTAAGCTCCGATAATGGCACTTCGAAATGCACGCTAAAGTATCTTTATAATGGAGAAGAGATTACTTCTGAAGGTGAAGGAAACGGACCAATAGATGCCTGCAAAAACGCTTTAATGCAACACTACAAAAATGAGTTTACGATCAAATCATACTCAGAACACTCTTGTGGTGATAAAAGCAGTGCAAAAGCAGTAGCATACATTGAGATACAGAGCAAAGAGATACTCTCATGCTTTGGTGTCGGTACTGACAATGACATTACAGTAGCTTCTATAAAAGCACTCTTTTGTGCGCTGAACAGAGCTTTTAACTAGTAGTCAACACTCCTAAAAAGAGACTCCAAAGAGAATCTCCGGATAGGAGTTCGTACACTCCATCCCCCTAGGGCAGTTGAGATACTGCTCATACGCATATCCAAAAGAGGCATAGGTGTTCTTTGTATTTATCAAAGCTACACCGCCTCGTACTCCCAAAGTTCCATAATTTGACCTGCCGCTTACAACAGTTTGACGTGTAAAAACACCACCATATGGTCGGAACTTTCTTGAGAGAGGTAGGTAGTAATTTGCACCTAGAGAGAGTTCATGCTGCGTTGGAGTTGCATTGAACCATCCGCGATAGTAAAGATCCACACTTAAATTATCTACAACAAAGTAACTTCCCGAAATACCAACGAGCACATAATCTTGCCCATAGCTACTCGCTGCACCAACAGAGACTCCCACATTAGATGAACTCTTCATAAATATCTCTGCACTGTTTAGCATTGCAAAACTAAGCAGTAGTAGTAAAAATATCTTTTTCATTAAAACAGTAACTCCCCTTGTGGATCTTCCTCTTCTTCTAAGCGAGGAGGTTTTGAAATATCACTAAAGTACTCTTTTTTCCCATTAATCTCTACCTCTATTATACCCTCCGGTACATCAAACTTGCGTTTTATTTGAGGATAGAGCTTTAAGAGTTGTTGGTAGTATCTGCTAAACGCAGGCCCCGATACTCGTCCCCCCGTCTCTTTATGATACATTGGTGTATTGTTATCATTTCCAAACCAAACAACAGTCTCAACCGTTGGAGAGTAGCCTGCAAACCATGCATCCATATTTTTGTTTGTTGTCCCTGTTTTTCCGGCGAGTTCAATGCCTCTTGCGTTTGCACGTCTTCCTGTTCCGCGTTTGACCACATCTCTTAAGATTGTCGTCATTATGTAAGATTGTGTCGGCAAGGAGGTTCGAAAAGAGTCCTCCTTTTTCTCATAAATCGTTTTGCCCTGCTTCTCTACTGAAGTAATGAGATGCGGTACCACCTGAACCCCTTGATTTGCGAATGACGTATAGTACTGTGCCAACTGAAGTGGTGAAAGTGAGATAGTTCCGAGTGCTATGGAGAGATCATGCGGCAAATTTTTGATGCGAAACTTTTGCAACTCTTTTAAAAGCTGATGCAGTCCTATCTCATTCACAAGGTTAATGGTTGCAAGATTTCTTGAATGCACTAGAGCATCTCTAAGTGAAATAAGTCCTTTGTAATCTTTTTCATAATTCTTCGGTCGCCACTTCATATCTTCGCCATTCTTTTCATACTCATAGGTTTTGGCAATATCTACAAGTTTTGTCGCACCACTGTAGCCCAAATCAATGGCTACTTGATAGATGAAAGGCTTAAACGCAGAACCCGGTTGGCGACGTCCCTGTGTTGCACGGTTATATGAACTCTTTTTATAATCAACAGAACCCACAAGCGCTAAAATATCACCGCTTTTTGAATCAAGTGAGACCAAAGCACCATTGAGCTGTGAGACATTCACATCTTGCAATTCAAACTCTTCATCCCCCTCTGCTCGTGCCTTTTCAAGCTTTTGCAGATCTTTTTCTTTATATTTTTCTATGCGTTGCAGTGCCAGATCATATGCATATTTGAGTGATTTTTTCGCTGCGTTTTGTAGTTGCAAATCAACAGTAGTATAGACTTCATAGCCCCCTGTTTTAAAATTATCTATGCCCAGTTCCCGCATTTTTCGTGCTACTTCATCGACGATAAAAGGGGCTCTGTTTTGTGTCAGCGTATCATCATAGACCCTAGGATTCTCAGCAAGTGCCTTTTCAAAAGTCACATCATCTATCCAACCAAGTGTATGCATACGGGTAATGACCCTGTTTGCCCTTCCCATAGATATCTCATAGTTTTTTGTAGGCGCATAGGTACTTGGGGCTTTTGGAAGTCCTACCAAAACAGCCATCTCTTTGAGTGTCAGATCTGAGAGCTTTTTATGAAAATATCCATCTGCTGCAGTTTTAATACCATAGTACCCATGTCCATAGTAGATCTCGTTCAAGTAACGCTCAAGTATCTGCTCTTTTGTAAGGGCTTGCTCCACTTTATAAGCATAGATGAACTCTTTAATTTTACGAGAGAGTTTCTTCTCTCGTGTGAGCAGTTTGTTTTTCACTAACTGCTGTGTGATGGTACTTGCCCCCTCTACCATCTTTCTGGCCTTGACATCTTTAATAAAAGCACGAAATATTGCATCGACATTGACACCGGAGTGTTCAAAAAATGTTGTATCTTCTATGGCTACAAGAGCTTCTATGATGCGCGGCGGTATCTCATTAAAAGTGGCGTAGTATCTGTTTTGTTTTTGAAATACATTAGCGATCTTTTCACCATTTTTATCATATATACGGCTGGTCAGTGCCGGTTTATAATCCACCAATGATGATATGTCATAGTCATAGCGGAAGTAGTAATAGCCAACGATTAAGAATGGTGATAAAACTCCAAGGACGAATAGTGTTAAAAATATTTTTTTTGTCATTCTCTAAAATTCCTGTTTGCAAAATTTGCTTCTATTAAAGTTTTTGTATATACCTCTTTGGGCGCTCTTAAAATATCCTCTAATCGCCCTGCTTCTACGACTCTGCCTTTTTTGATTATACAGACATCTTCACACAAGCTCTTTGCAGAGGCTATGTCATGTGTGACAAAAAGCATTTTAAATGCCTCTTTTTTTTGTAACTTTTTAAGCAGCTCTAAAATCATCGTTTTTGTTTCAGGATCAAGCGCCGTTGTCGGCTCATCAAGGAGTAAAAGTTTAGGATAGTTCTCTAACGCCATAGCTATAACCACACGCTGGAGCTGTCCGCCTGAGAGTTCAGGAGCAAAACGCTCTAAAAGACTACTCTCTAGCCCCACCTCTTCAAAAAGCTCCAAAACACGTTCTCTTTTAGAGAAGAACTGTTTTTTTATTTTTGTAAGCGGAGAGAGTGCTGTAAAGGGATTTTGTGGTACAAATCCCACTGTTTTTCCACGAAGAAGTTCAAAAGAAAAATCTTCTTCAAGCTCTGCTTCCATTGAGGAGGGGAGCATTTTCAGCAGTGCCTTAATAGTCAAACTCTTTCCACTGCCACTCTGCCCTATAAGCGCTAAAGAGTTTTGAATATTAAACGCAATATTGACAAGTTCTTTTCGCTCATGGAAAATCTTAACCTTTATATGACTCATACTTTTGCCACTCTCTCACAAAGGTTTTGCAGATCCTCTTTACTCTCACCCAAACGCGCTATAAGGCGTACTATTGCCTTCGGAACAGTCGGCTGACGGATCGCACCTATGGCAAAGCCCTCTTTTAAGAGCTCATTTTTTATGGCTATGACCTTTTTATTATCACCATAGACTATTGGAACAATGAGTCCTTCTATTTGTATGCCAAGTCTCTGCTCTACTATTTGTTGACGTAAAAATATTTCTTTTTTTAACATCACTGCGTTTGAGAGAATATACTCTAGCGATTTATGCGCTAAGAGTGTGTCATACAAAGAGAGAGAAGTCGCATAGATGATAGGCTTTGCCCTGTTTAAAAGGTACTCACTGATATGTTCCGAAGAGAGTATAAATGCTCCAAAACTCCCATAGGCTTTTCCAAGGGTACCCATCTTTATGTAATTCTCTTTGATTTGTATGCCGTAATGTTCAAACACACCCATCAGATTTTTACCCACAACACCACTGCTGTGTGCTTCATCAACTAAAAGCAGTGCCTCGTATCTATCAGCAAGACCAAAGACCTCTTTTGCGCACAGATCACCATCCATAGAGTAGATGCCCTCAACGGCGATAAGGCTGCGTTTGGCATCACTGCGTTTGAGCAGCTCTTCGAGATGTTCCATATCGTTATGTCGAAAGACAACAACATCCATCTCCCCAATATGCGAGGCCAAAACACCCGAAGCATGATAGAGCTCATCTATAAAGAGTCTGTCTCCTTTACGCACAAGCGATTCTATAAGAGCTATGTTGGCATTAAAACCGCTTCCTAGCACTATTCCCGCTTCAAAGCCATTTGCCTGACAAAGCGCATCTTCAAAATCTTTGTGTATCTGATGGTAACCATTTACCAGCATAGAGGCTTTTGGTGCATGCACTGCGTTTAATGAAAGTTCTGATGCAGCAGACTCATGTAACTCTTTTTTGTGTGCAAGTCCCAAGTAGTCATTAGAAGCAAAATCTTTTATACTGTAGTCAACAACTTCACGTGTACGGAATCGTTGGGCGCGTTTGAGTGCTTTGAGCTCTTTGTCGTAAAAATTCATCCTATTACTACTTTGTTCCTTCCACTCTCTTTAGCTTCATAGAGTGCTCTATCAGCACGTTTGAACATAGAGTCTTTATCTTCATCATCCTTATGCTGTGTCACGCCAAAGCTCATAGTTGTCTGCAGTATCAGCTTTGCACCCTCTACGGCCTTACGTATTTTTTCAGCAAGTTTATAAGCATCTATCGCACTTGTATGTGGAGCAATAATAATAAACTCTTCGCCCCCTATTCTACACAGCACATCTGTTGCTCTTAGCATAGAGCTTATAAGTGATGTATATTCAATGAGTACCTTATCACCTACATCATGTCCATGGATATCATTGACCTGTTTAAAATGATCAATATCGAACATAATAATAGAGAGCGGTTCTTCATACCTGCATGAGCGCGCTATTTCATACTGAATTCTTGATTCATAAAAACGTCTGTTTTTTATGCCTGTGAGAGGGTCTGTCATCGTTCTCTCTTCGAGTTCATGTTTATAGAGTTCTTGTTCTGTGATATCTGCTAAAATAATAGCGATTTGTAAAGGTTTGTCAGAGATAACCGAAGCAGAGACAAGAAAATAATAGTATGACCCTTCTATGTTCATTTTCACTTTATTATCTTGATCTTGATGTGCTAAGAGATACTCTACCCAGTTCACACCATCCATCTCTTTTTGCAAATACCCCTTCTCATTCACAAAAAAGTCACAAATACAACTATGCTCTTTGAGAAAATCTTTGAGTGTTTTATACGATCTGAAGTATTTAAAAAATGCTTTATTGGTATCGGTTAGGGTATTCCCGTCATTTGTCAGTACAATATTTCCGGAAGAATCAATAATACTCTTATAATATTTTTTCTGTTTAATCGTCACATAATAGATTCCAACATTTCCTACAATAACAATGAGAATGATGACAAATATACCAAATAATAGCCAACGTAAAATAAACTCATCGATACCTTCAGAGCTAATATTTGAAAGTTTTTCAAACATTATAAATGCACCCTTGATCTCATTGTTATCCATCAAAAGATAAGAAGTGATCAAATACCCGTTCTCAACTTTATAAGAGTTGTTCAAATAATTTTTTATGCCATGATCGCTCAGGTAATCTATGAGCTTTTTATTTGCAGTAAGATTTGAAACATAGTAGTCGTCTATGAAGGTTTTGTTCCAAGGGTGTTTCAGGCGCTCTTTAAAACGTGCATCTGCTACAACTATAGACTCTACACCTGCTTTGTGCAAAACTTTTGTTATGGAGTTAAAGTGCGATATCACCTCAACCAAACCTAAAAAGTGCTCTCTTTGAAAGATAGGAGCTATTGATTTCAAGGAGATATCAAACTGTCCTGTACTCATCGACATCAAAGGTTTTTTTAATTGCAGAGCTTGACGGACATCTTCTCGAATCTTACTGAGGTCATCACCTTTGTAACTACTCCAGCTTCTATAAAGAGAGATGCCCTTTGTATCAAGCACCTGTATCCAAATATTTTTATACAGTGTATTTGTAGCATAGGTATAGACAAGATCATTATAATACCCTTCAGGAATAGTGCCTTGTTTAACATATTCCGCAAGTTTTTCATCATGATCTGCCAAGGTCAGGGCAAGGCCAAGGGTTGATTTACGTTTGGAATCTATCATATTTTCTACATTCAAACGCAGTGAATCTGAGCGTTTTTTATAATTGTCGTGAATAAAAATCTCTTTCGTCTCTTTTAAAAAAGAGAGATAAAAAACAATTGCAGCTGCTGCAAGAAGTGCGAGAATAATGCTTATGGTATAGATTCGGCTATGTTTTATCATCCAAAACTCTTTAGGACCTCAACACACAGTCCCATAGCAGTGCTCTCAAAGCCTCTTACCTCTTTAATGTAAGGCTTACAAAAGCCCTCGACCATACAAGCACCCGCTTTTCCACGCCACTCACCACTCTCTAGATAACGCTCTAAATCTTGTTGGTCAAATTCTGCAAACAGGTAATCTGTTTGAGAGATATCTATGATTTTCTTCTTCGGTGATTGGTAGATCATACAGGTAATAATACTCGTAATATTTCCACTTTGTGTCATTAAAATATTACGAGCATCATCTTTGCATTTTGCCTTACGTAAAATGTGTCCTTGTGAAGTGACGACCGTATCGGCAACAAGTAGCGGATAATCTTCATAGCCAAAAGCTTTGAGATTGGCCTCATACTTTCCAAGCGTTGCCTGATAAACAAAGTTTTTTGGAGAAGTTGCCACGATGCTCTCTTCATCAAAATCCACACTCTCTTGAATAAAATCAATTCCTGCTTCTCTTAAAAGCATCGCACGTGTTTGTGATGAAGAGCAGAGTCTAATAGGCATTTCTAAGTGTCACTCCCAAGTAAATTGCAGCTATTCCAAGAATAATGTTGAGTGGAACCATATATTTTCCGATGAGTTCCAAGTTTTTCTTTGCATTAGCACTGTCACCTTTGTCAAGCAGTTTTTGTGCTTTATTACGTAAAAACATCATAAGTGCAAGGTTGGCTGCCATAATCATCCAAATAACCTCTTTGACATGCACAAGGTTATAGATGTGCATAGCATAGGCATCTATAACATTTCCATTGGCATCCACCGCTGCTACGCGAAATCCAAGTCCCACAGACATAATTACTGCAGTGATTATTAAAATAATAACAAATGGAGAAACAATAGTAAAAAGACGTTTGAGTGCCTGAGAGATTCTCTCAAGTCTATGCAACGGAGACTCTATGTTTACAAAAGATGGATGCGCTGCAAATTTCATAGCGATCATACCACCTACCCAAACAACCGCCGAGATAACATGAAGAAAGACGATTTGTGTTCTATAATCTGCAAACAGTTCAACCATAAACTCTTTCATTAACCAAGTACCTCTTGTATGAATTGAAGTGCTTCCTCTTTTGCCTGTGGAAGTTTTGTTTTATCTTTTCCACCTGCTTGTGCGAAGTCTGGACGACCACCGCCGCCACCGCCGAGTATTGGAGCGATTTTTTTGATCCAATCACCCGCTTTGGCATCACACCCTTTTACACCCGCAGCTATAAGCACTTTATCGCCTTTTACCTGAAAGAGCATTGCACAAAGTTTTTCATTTTGGTTTTTCAGCTCATCTATCTTCTCTTTGATGTCTCCGTTTGGAAGCTCTTCAACAACCACAGCAACACCATTGACATCTTCAGCTTTTATCTCAACTTTTGCTGACTCTTGCGCTTCTTTGAGCTCAGTTTTTAGCTCATTGATGTTTGACTTGAGTCTATGAATACCGGCAAGTACATCAAGGTTTTTCACTTCAGACTGAACATCTTTAAGAAGTGCTCTTTGCTCAGTGAAGTATTTGTACGCTGCGTTTCCACAAACCGCTTCTATTCTTCTCACACCTGCACTCACACCACTCTCTTTTGTGATGATAAAGCTGCCGATATTGGCAGTATTTTCTACATGCACACCACCGCAGAACTCCACAGAAGCATCCGCGAAACGCACTACACGCACCTCATCACCGTACTTCTCGCCAAACTGGCTCTTCGCACCTGATTTTTTCGCCTCTTCTATTGGCAGTACTTCCGTTTGTGCAGGAATAGCGCGCATGATCTCTACATTCACACGTTCTTCTATTTCAGAGAGTTCTGCTTCACTCACTGCTTTTGGATGTGAAAAGTCAAAACGCAGACGTGTTGCCTCTACGAGTGAACCCGCTTGAGAGATGTGTTCACCTAGTACATCTGAGAGAACTGCATGAAGCAGGTGTGTTGCCGAGTGGTGTTTTGTGATTTCATTACGAGAAACATCCACAACAGCATCCACTTTTATGCCTACTTTGATGCTTGAAGTCACTTCGATCTGCGAAAGGTTCATATCGAAAAATTTCTTTGTATCGAGTACTTTTGCACGGCATTTGAGCTCTCCAATGTCACCACACTGTCCACCACTCTCAGCATAAAATGGTGTAACATCGAGCATTACCCACCCTTTTGCGCCAATGTCTAAAAACTCTACACGTTTAAAATGTTCATCTAAAAGTGCAATGACCGTTGAAGCGTGGTGTGTTGTCTCATAACCAACAAACTCATTGACACCAAACTCCTCTAAAAGTTCTTTAAAGTCACCAGAGACAGCATCGTCACCACTCCCTTTCCAAGCTGCTTTTGCACGTGTTTTTTGCTCACTCATCAGCTCTTCAAACTTCTCAGTATCAAGCTTCAAGCCTTTCTCACGCAGCATATCTTCTGTCAAGTCAAGTGGGAAGCCGTATGTATCATAGAGTTTAAACGCAACCTCTCCTGAAAAAACATCTTTTGTATTTTCAAGCTCCATACTAAAGAGTGCAATTCCTGATTCGATGGTTTTAAAGAAACGCGCCTCTTCGAGTTCTATCTGCTCTTTTACTACCGGCGCTTTTTCTTTGAGGTACTCATACTCACCGCCCATAATATCAACAAGCGTATCGACAAGTTTATGCATAAACGGCTCACGGAACCCTAGAAGGTACCCATGACGGACAGCACGACGTAAGATTCTACGAAGAACATACCCGCGCCCCTCGTTTGAGAAGTTCACACCTTGCGAGAGTAAAAATACCGCTGTTCTGATGTGGTCTGCAATGACACGATACGACGCACCCGTCGCATAGACATACTCTTTGCCTATCATATCTTCGACTTTACGGATGAGTGGCATAAAGAGTGATGAACCGTAGTTTGAGAGTGCGCCCTCTTTGATGGCAACTACACGCTCTAACCCCATACCCGTATCAATAGAAGGCTTCGCAAGAGGGATTCTCTCACCGCCTTTCTCTTTGACCTCATACTGCATAAAGACCAAGTTCCAGATCTCTAAAAATCTGTCACCCTCACCGCCCATATAGTCTTCAGGACCATCGAAGTGTTCCGCACCTTGATCGTAAAAGATCTCAGAACATGGACCACACGGACCCGTATCACCCATAGACCAGAAGTTGTCTTTGTCACCCAAACGCATAATGCGATCAGCTGCTATGTGTTTTTTCCACAGCTCTTCGGCTTCATCATCGCTCTCATGCACAGTGACCCAAAGCTTGCTCTTATCAAGATGTAAAACTTCAGTAATGAACTCCCAAGCATATGCAATGGCATCCTCTTTGAAGTAGTCTCCAAAGCTAAAATTACCCAACATTTCGAAGAAAGTGTGATGGCGTGCAGTGTGCCCGACATTTTCAAGATCGTTGTGCTTTCCACCTGCACGGATACAGGTCTGACATGATGTTGCACGAGGATTTTTCGGTCTTGGCACTTCACCCGTAAAGATTGACTTAAAGGGTACCATACCCGCGTTGTTAAAAAGTAGTGTTGCATCATCTGGTACGAGCGGCGCAGAAGCCACTCTCGTATGATTTTTTGATTCAAAAAAATTTAGAAATTCTTCTCTGATGTCCATTATGTTTTTCTCTTTTATAAAATTACGCGATTATATCCAAAATGAGCTAAATAATAAAACTCATTGCAGAATTAAAGCTTGAACCTTCTTTTAATTCAATAAACTAAACTTATTTTAATTATAAAATAATATAATTTTTTATCTTACATATATTAAACGAAGGTGGTCATATGCAATTTTTAGATGAAGATATTTATGAAGCTGTGAAAAATTATCTCCCAAAAGTGAGTGAATATGTGAACTCTCACGGTGGAGACATCAAACTGCTTGGCGTAAAAGACGGCGTCGTTTACATAGAGCTTACCGGTGCTTGTGGTGGCTGTTCTATGAGCCTTATGACAACAAAGATGGTCGTACAGAAAAAACTTCGTGAACTCATCCACCCCGAACTTCAAGTTGTCAATGTCGATGGCACTCCAGAGAACAAACTGCCCGATGATGTTTATGCAGCAAAAGAGAATGAAGAGAAAAAACACAAAGATGAAGAGATCCATGAAGAGAAGCATGGACTGCTTGATAATCTAAAACAGATCGTAGGACTCTAAAATGGTAGTCAATTATGCAGACAAAGAGCTCACACAGCGTTACCAACTTATGGCGCAGACTATTATCCCAAGACCTATTGCCTGGATTGTCACTCAAAATGAACAGGGGCTTCTTAACATTGCACCTTTTAGCTATTTTATGGGGCTTAGTTCTGAACCTGCTACCATGATAGTAAGCATTGGGCATAAAAGTGACGGCAGCGAAAAAGATACACTCAAAAATTTGCGTGAGACAAAAAAATGTACCATTTGTATGGTTGATGTTGCCCACCTTGAAGCGATGCACTTTAGCTCAAAAGAGCTCGCTGCAAATGAGAGTGAAGCCGCTGCGTTTGACATTAAAACAAAAGAGATCGTAGAGGGTTTTCCTCCTATGGTCGCAGATGTTCCTAGTGCATTTTTTTGTGAATTTTATCAGGAAATAGACCTAAAAGGATCAAAAACCATTCCTCTTGTTGTCGAGATAAAAGCGCAGTTTATTGACGATGCGATTATTAGCGATAAAGAGAGAATCACGCTTGATTATGCACCGATTGCACGCGTTGGAAAAAGCTACGCGCTTCTTGGAAAGAACATTACACCACCAACTATAAAATAATGAAGATAAACACTA
>JALUZQ010000237.1 GCA_027011725.1 Sulfurimonas sp.
GTAACTGCCGGTAATGCAGATAATTTGTAAGTCTTTCATACTTTGAAGCTTTCTTTTTGCATCTTTTTTATAGACAGCAAAAAGAAACTTCTCTATAATCATACTGCCAATGTAGGCAACCGCCAAAGGCATAAATACACCATAAACAGCGCACCCCTCTTTGAGCGTACAGATAATATCTTGAAAAAGCGTCAAAGAGACTAGAAGTATGAGAAAACGCTTCACTCTCCACGTAAGCACGAGCTTTTTGTCGAGTTTTTTATACCAGACAATGATAGCCGGCAGATACGCAAACACAAAAAAGATAATGAAATAGTGCCCCGTTGTATAGTAGGCTATAAAAGGAATGATAAAGTAAAAAATATGCCAGTAAGGTTTATGGTGCTTAAAGAGCACTCTCTCGAGCTTATAGTCATACCACTGCAGGTTCGTGATTAAGTACCAGCCAAGTACCGTTACAAAGAGAACATTTACCACAAACGCAGCAAGAAGTTGATAGTTTTCCATTTAATGTCCTAATGTTTTTAAGAATGTATCTTCTATTTTTTTAGCAATATCTTGGGCATTTTGCATAAAGAAGTAGTGGTCACCTTCATAAACTTCAAGTTGTGAATCAGCTATGAGTGAGTCTATTTGTTTTGCACTGCTGAGTGGTGTTGCTGTATCTTTTTCACCCCAACATAACAGTGCTTTACCATCATAGTTGGCAAACTCACTGCTAAAATCTTCATTGACCACATTTTTAAAAGTCTGGTACATATATTCGTTCAGCTCTTTGGCATCATCAGCAACGAACATCGAACGAAATTTAGAGAGTCCAAAGAGCTTTAAGGTTTTAAAGAGTGCTATTTTTGCGTGAATTTTTAAGCTTTTTGGCACATAAATACCCGCACTTGAGAGCAGTACCAAAACTTTAGGATCAAGCACAACAGCGACTTTTCCACCAAAAGAGTGCCCTACAATGATATCTTTTGAAGCATTGATATGAATCATAAAAAGTTCCACTATACGTGCAACATCCGCAGTTGTCATCGCACAACAACACGTAGAGTTTCCAAAGCCGGGCAAATCAATATAAATATGACGAAATCCATCCATGTAGGGAGAAAAAGTCTGCTTCATAAGATTTTTATTACTTCCCCAACCATGTAAGATAATTACATCTACCTTCGCATCAGGATTGACTATCTCATAACTGATGTCAAATGTATTTTGCTTATACTGTATGGACTTTACCGCCATATCTATTTCCCTTTCGCTTGTGATATAGAGTGAATATACTCGTAGTTACTTTTGATGATTTTTCTTTTTGGTAATGAGTGTGCAAGTGATTCTATCGCTGCTGAAAAGTCTTCAAAAAGGTAGTTTGCCATAGAGCCGGGAATAGGATTTATCTCATTGAGCAGTACCTCATCATTATAGACAAAAAAGTCACAACGTATCAGCGCACCCTCAAAGAGCCCACTGTAAACTCTCTCAAAGTTTGCTTTCAAACGTGCTGTGAGATCTTCACTGATTTGAGCGCTTAAAACCTGCTCACTACGTGAAAAGTCCATATATTTTTTCTCAAAATCCAAGAACTCCTCTTTATGCGGTTCTTCAACGATGGAGAAATGCATTTTACCCTCTGCA
>JALUZQ010000238.1 GCA_027011725.1 Sulfurimonas sp.
GAAAACATTGAACATTCCGCAGAAAAAGCACTTGAGATCATCGATGATATATTAAATATCTCAAAGATTAATGCAGGGGAGTTGCGTATTGAAAATCGCGAGTTCAATATCAACAGTATGATAGAGCATGTTTTAAGCAATACCTACCTCCAAGCACGACACAATAATGTCGATGTGATCTTAGAAATCGATGAAAAAATACCGGCAAAGATTATTAGCGATTCACTGCGTTTGGGACAAGTACTTATAAACTTACTCTCAAACGCTATAAAGTTTAGTAAAAATGGAACTGTACAACTTAAAGTCAGTAAAAAAGAGACGCGCAGTCAGAGTATTATCTTAGAATTTAGTGTCATAGATGATGGGATTGGAATGACGCAAGAACAGCTTGAACGTGTATTTAAATCGTATGAACAAGCAGACAGTTCTACTTCACGAGAGTTTGGTGGTACAGGGCTTGGGCTCTCGATATCTAAAGAGTTTGTTGAAAAAATGGGTGGAAAAATCAAAGTTCGCAGTCAAAAAGATGTAGGGACGACCTTTACTTTCACCATCGAAGCGAAAATTTTTGACATTGACAATAAACGACATTATCACCTACCTTCAAAAGAGTACCTTAATAAAAGTATTCTCATTGTGGAAAATTCAAATAAAAATGTCATTGCGCTGCTGCGTGCATTTCGATATTTTAACTATAAGACACATGTGCTTCCTTCCTTAGATAGTAATGTCGTACAAGAGGATATAAAATATGACATTATTGTTATAAACCAAACGCAGGTGAATGAGGAGTCGATCAAAAAACTTCAAAAGATGCATTTTAAAAACAGAGCCAAAACAAAAATCATACTCACTACATATAGGTTTACAAAAGTTGATGATGAGATTATAAAACAACTCGATATTTCCGGCTTTTTGAAAATTCCTTTTACACAACAAAATGTACTTGATACCCTCATTGGGATGTATGGAGTTAAAAAGTTTGAAGAATCAGATGATGTAAATACAGTGAAGAACAAACTGCAAAAGATAGATGGCAAGAAAATCCTTGTTGCAGAAGACAATGTCCTCAATCATAAAGTGCTACTGGGTTTACTTGAAAAGACCGGAGCCGATGTGAGCTTTGTGACAAATGGACAAGAGGTGGTCAACCTTATTAAAAAAGGCAATAAGTATGATCTTATTTTAATGGATATAGAGATGCCTGTCATCAACGGGTATGATGCGACCTTGGAGATACGTAAAGAAAAAGCAAATGATGGTATACCAATCATTGCATTAAGTGCAAAAACAGATGATGCAGCAAAAGAAAAAGCGTTTGCCGTAGGTATGCAAGGGTATTTGACAAAGCCGATCTCTTTGGATGCATTTTATAAAATAGTGTATGATGCACTCTCACATTTAACGAAGATTCATAGAGATGAAAATATACAAACACAAGAGAGTGAAAATGAGCTTACTGCTCTAAAAGAACTTGGAAAATTTGAAGGTGAAGATACATTTTACAAGTCACTGTTACGAGATTTTCAAAAAATGTACGCAAATGCTACTGACTCGTTTAATACACTCATTAAAAATAAACAGTACAAAGATGCCATAGTGCTTGTTAGAGATATAAAAGATGTCTCTCTT
>JALUZQ010000239.1 GCA_027011725.1 Sulfurimonas sp.
TAATTATTCTATTTGAAATGTTAAGACTTTATTAATTTTTTATCACATATAATACAAGCAATCGAAATAGCTTTTGCTATCTCAAAATTTTGATAATGCTCTGAGGAGAGAAAATGAAAAAAACGATTAAATTAGCAGTAGTAGCTGCTTTAGCTTTAGGTGCAACTTCTGCATTCGCAACAAATGGTGATACGTTAATAGGTCTTGGTGCAAAATCTCGTGGTATGGCGGGTACTGGTATTGGTATTAATCACGGTGCGGAGTCTGCACTTTCGAATCCTGCTTTCATCAATGAATCTGAAGTCTCTTTTGGTGGTTCTGTATTTATGCCAAATGTTTCTATGAAAAATGAAGCTACAACTCCAGATGGACAAGGCGGTATGCAAACTACAGGAACAAAATATGCAGATAGTGCAGCAGATTTATCTGTTATTCCTGAAGTTGCAATTGCTATAAAAGTTAATGATAACTTTTCATGGGGTGTAGGTATGTATGGTGTTGCTGGTATGGGTGTTGATTACCGTGATGACAATGCAGTAATTGCTAATGGTCAATATAGAGGTACTGAGAGTGGTACGAACCAAATGTTGACTAACTTACAACTTATGAGATTTGCTCTTCCTTTAGCATATCATGTAAATAACTTTAGTTTCGCTGTATCTCCAATTTTACAATATGGTTCTCTTGATATTGCATATAATGCAGGACAATCATACCAAGATGCACAAGGTACTAGCCACAACACTATGACAGGCCGTGGTGTATCTCAAGATTTTGGTTTTGGATATAACATCGGTTTAACATATGAGATTGCAGGTGTTACATTGGGTGCTATTTATACATCTTCTATTGATATGAAATATGATCACCAAATCTCAGAAGCTACTAAACAATTTGGTCTAAATCAAGGACAAGGTCTAGGTGACAACTTAGAACAACCAGCAGAGATTGGTGTTGGTGCTTCATATAAAATCGGTGCTAGTACAATTGCATTGGATTACAAGCAAATTCAATGGGGCAGCGCTAAAGGATACAAAGACTTTAAATGGGAAGATCAAAGTGTAATTGCTGTCGGTTATCAGTATGATGGAAAAGGATGGGCTCTTCGTGCAGGTTATAACTATGCTTCAAATCCTATCCAAGAACAAAAAGCTGCTAGTATGGCAACAGACTATGATGGCGCTGTAATCAACTACTTCAATGCTGCTGGTTTCCCAGCAACTACTGAATCACATATTGCACTCGGTGGATCTTACCAAGTGAGTGAAATGATTGGTGTAGATGTAGCATATACTTATGCTCCTGAAGTAACTGAAAGCTATGATACTAGTGCTTTAACTCAAGCACAAGTTTATGGAGGTGCACTTGCAGGTGGTGCTACACAACAACAAGCAGGACAAGCTGCTGCTGCTAGTAGTTCAGAAGCAACTGTAAAACACTCTCAACAAGTTGTTTCAATTGCTATGACAATGAAATTCTAATTTATTATTAGAATAATTAAGAAATTCTCCTTTCTTTCATACCGCCTTTTGGCGGTATTTTTACACTAAAATTTTTTCATAGATATCTTCTTTTTAAAAACGGTTAGCTTATTTTATGATATTTATGTATTTGTAAACGCAGTGATTACGTTTGAGTGGGGAAAATATTTGAGTCTTGATGTGGTGTGGAAAGAGGAGAAGTTCCTCTTTATACCATTTTAGCTTCGCGTGTGCCTTCTTTTATCTCACCAATTAGGTAAGAACCTTCTGCTGTTTCAAGTACTTTTGAAACATTTTCTTCTTCAACAACAAGTATCATACCGACACCCATGTTAAATGCTCTAAACATCTCATCGCGGTCTACATGCTCACTCATAAGCTCAAAGATAGGTAATACTTTTATGGCATCTTTTTGTACCTCTGCCATTAAGTTTTCAGGAAGTACACGAGGAAGGTTTTCTACTATGCCACCACCTGTGATATGCGCCATGGCTACTATCTCATTTTTGAGTGCTTTAAAGGTTTTTACATAGATATTTGTTGGTGTTAAAAGTGTCTCTATAAGTGGTTTTCCATTGAAATCATCTTCAAAGTTCATTTCCATCTTTTCAAAGAGTACTTTACGTGCAAGAGAGAAACCATTTGAGTGTAGTCCTGAACTTGGAAGTGCTATGAGCTTGTGTCCAGCACGTACCAGAGAGACTCTGTCCATTTCAGACTTCTCTGCAACACCTACTGCAAAACCTGCGAGGTCATAATCATCTTCAGAGTACATTCCCGGCATCTCAGCAGTCTCTCCACCTATGAGTGCACACTCACTGCGTTTACAACCCTCTGCTATGCCTGCGACGACATTAGTTGCTACATTTACATCAAGTTTACCAGTAGCGTAGTAGTCTAAAAAGAATGATGGTGTACCAAAGTTACAAATGAGGTCATTTACACACATTGCAACAAGGTCAATGCCTACAGTGTTGTGAATACCGCTGTCTATTGCGAGTTTAAGCTTTGTGCCAACTCCATCAGTCGCAGCAAGCATTACGGGTTCATTAAATCCTTTTGGAAGCTCAAATGCACCGGCAAATGAGCCTATGCCACCTAACACACCCGGAACTTTTGTACTTTTTACTAAAGGTTTAATATTCTCTACAAAACTGTTTCCAGCATCAATATCTACACCTGCGTCTTTATAACTAATTTGGCTCATTATTTACTCCGTATCTTGCGGTAAATCGCATTTCTTTGTAATGATACAAAGTGGACAGAAATTCACTATTCCTGCGATAAGAGGAATAACACCTAAGTAGAACCAGTAGATACCAGTTATAACACCAGTTACAATGAGTGCAAGTCCCACGACAATGCGTACAACTCTACATACTTTTCTTATTTTATTGACATCCATCATATACCTTTAAACTTTTCGTAATTATATCAATACTTAAGTAAAATTAATCCTAATATGCTAAAATCGCTTTCAATAATTAAAGGAATTTATACTATGAAAGAATTTATCTATAATGAGATGATGGTACATGTGCCACTTTGTACACATAAAGAGCCAAAAAATGTACTTATAATCAGTTCAAACGCAGCGGGTTTTGTTGCAGAGGTACAAAAGTATATGGAAGATATCAGCTGTGATGTTATCTCTGCTGAGATGGGTCTGCTTCGTGAGGTTGAAGATAACAAATATGATGTTGTTATTTCTGAACTTGAGAATGACGCGGCAGTACTTGCACACATAAATCGTGTGCTGAACGAAGAGGGACTATGTGTTGTGAATCACCCACCTCTTGATGAAGTGGATGAGAATAAGAAGATTATGCAAATTCTTGGAAAATATGCGAAAATCGTCATGCCGTATAACCTTGGAAACTGTACAACTGCACTCTTAGCATCAAAAGAGTACCATCCTACGGCGGACATCATTTTAAATCGTGCTGATTTACTTGATGGTCTTGAGTATTATAACTCTGATGTACATCCTGCTGCGTTTGCAATGGGAAATTACATCAAAAAAGAGTATTTGGGCATCATTAAAAACTAATGGCGTATGAGTACGCTATAGCCCTTACCGGATCCATCGCAACTGGTAAAAGTACTGTTGCTTCGCTTCTAGCACTTAATGGCATGCGGGTCATTGATGCAGATACCATTTCGCATGAGATACTCGATGCTTCCGCTGAGTGGGTTGCAGAGACTTTCGGTGAAGAGTATCTACAAAACTCTTCAAAAGTAAACCGCCCGAAACTTGGAGAGTATATCTTTTCTCATGCTGATGCAAAAAGTACTTTAGAAGCTTATCTGCATCCAAAAATAAAAGCTGAGATAGAAAAACGCAGCGAAAAACAAGACAGTTTCAAATTTCCTTATCTTATTGATATTCCGCTATTTTTTGAAAATGGTAACTATGACATTAAAGAGAGTGTAGTGGTTTATACTCCAAAAGAGATTCAACTTGAACGCTTTATGAAACGCAACGGCTATTCAAAAGAAGAATCTCTTAAGCGCATTGCTTCACAGCTGCCGATTGATGAGAAAAAAGAGCGTGCGACATGGGTCATAGACAACTCAAAGAATCTCAAACATCTTCAAAACGAAGTAGAGCAGTTTGTAGAGAAAATTAAAATGATATACAAGAAGTAGAGGAGTAAACATGCGCGTAGCAAAATATAGTGCGAATGGGAATGATTTTGTTATTTTTGACTCTGATGTAAAAGAGGATAGAACTGAACTTGCAAAAACTTTGTGTCACCGTCAAGATGGCGTAGGGGCTGATGGGCTTATAGTAGTGCTTTGTAATGAGAAAAAAGCCGGTGAGTATGATTTTGAGTGGCAGTTTTATAACTCAGACGGCTCACATGCAGACATGTGTGGCAATGGAAGCCGTGCTTGTGCGCATTATGCGTTTAACAACGCAATTGCTCCAGCGAGTATGAAGTTTCTTACCGGTGCAGGTGTTATTGCTGCAAAAGTGGAAGAGAATACTCCTAAAAGCGGTATGGTTGAGAGTGAACTTACTCCTCCCCAAATATTAGAGCAAAACATTGCGTTTAACGGGCATACTTGGTGGCTTATAAATACCGGGGTACCCCATCTTGTGCGTTATAGTGAAAATATCGATGAGTTTGACATCGAAGAGGCACGTGAGCTGCGTTATGTCTACAATGCCAATGTCAATGTGATGCATATTACAAAAGATGGAAATCTTCGTGTGCGTACCTATGAACGTGGTGTAGAAGATGAGACTTTAGCGTGTGGAACGGGGATGTCTGCTTGTTTTTACAGAGCATTTCAAGAAGGAAAAGTAAAGAACAACATTGAAGTTTATCCTACAAGTGGTGATACGCTTTACCTTGGTTACAATGGTGAGACGATTACTTTTAAGGGAAGAGTGAAAAAGACTTTTGAAACAGAGTGGGACGTTTAGGCAGTCTGGATTATAATCCAGCTGCTTCAACAATTTTTGCTTGATGATCTGCTATAAGTGGTTCAATGATCTCATCAAAGAGACCTCCACCCATAATTTCACTTAAGCGGTAAAGTGTTAAGTTGATTCTATGATCACTTATTCGGTTTTGTGGATAGTTGTAGGTACGAATACGCCCACTTCTGTCCCCTGTTCCTACTTGTGCTGCACGTTCTGCTGCGTTTTCAGACTGTTGTTCTTGCATCTGCATATCGTAGAGTCTTGCTTTGAGTACTTTCATCGCTTTTTCTCTGTTTTTATGCTGTGATTTTTGGTCTTGGTTGGTTACGACCAAACCTGTTGGAAGATGGGTAATACGAACTGCAGAGTCCGTAGTGTTTACCGATTGTCCTCCACATCCGGATGAGCGCATAACGTCGATTTTGAGATCGTTATCATTGATTTCAACCTCTACATCATCGACTTCGGGCATAACTGCGACTGTGATTGCCGAAGTATGGACACGTCCTTGTGATTCTGTTGCAGGAACACGTTGTACACGGTGTGTTCCTCCTTCGTATTTCAACCTGCTGTAAACCTGTTCACCTTTTATGAGTGCTGTAACCTCTTTATACCCACCTGCATCAGAAGGAGAAGTTGAAATAATCTCAATTTTCCATCCTTTAAGGTCGGCATATCTTGTATAGGCATCAAACAGATCACCTACGAAAATTGCAGCTTCATCTCCACCTGCACCTGCACGAAGTTCCACAATGATATTTCTATCATCATTTGGATCTTTTGGAAGGAGAAGCATTTTTATCTCCTCTTCCATTGCAGGCTTGAGTGGTTCGAGCTCTTTGAGTTCTTCTTTTGCCATTTCGCCCATTTCAGCATCACTCAGCATCTCTTTTGTATCTGCGATGTCTTGAATGAGTGTTTGGTACTCTTTTGCTTTTTCAACGATTGGTAAAAGTGAAGATTGTTCTTTGGAGAGCTCTGTCATACGTTTGATGTCAGAAGTGATGTCAGGTGAACTTAGCAATTCGCTAAGTTCGTTGTAGCGGTTGATAAACGGTGTAAGTTTATCTGCTAACATAAGTAGCTTACCTTATATTGCGTTTACAGATTTGTGTAGACGGCTTACTTTTCTAGCTGCAGTTTCTTTTTTAAGAATACCTTTGCTTACGAATTTGTGAATTTGTTGGTTAGCAACTTTAAATGCT
>JALUZQ010000240.1 GCA_027011725.1 Sulfurimonas sp.
GGAGAGGGTGAGCATCTCATCCTTTTTGTAAGAAAGAAGAACCTCTCAACAAATGAGATGATAGGGCAGATTGCCAGATATTTGGGTATTAAAAACAAAGAGATAGGCTATGCCGGATTAAAAGACAAACATGCCATGACAAAGCAGTACATCTCTTTACATAAAAAGTATGAAGAGGCAATGGAGGGGTTTAATTTTGATGGTATAAAAATCATCTCTAAAACCTACCATAACAACAAGATCAGAATAGGGCATCTCAAAGGCAATCGTTTTTATATAAAGCTGAAAAAGGTCAACCCGACGAGTGCTGCAAAAATAGATGAAGCACTCAAAAATATTGATAAACAGGGAATGCCTAACTACTTTGGCTATCAGCGTTTCGGCAATGACGGGGACAATCATATACTCGGTGAAAAGCTAGCAAAAGGCGAAGCTCGTGAGAGAAACCCACGTGTGAAAAAACTACTCATCAATGCTTACCAGTCACATCTGTTCAATCTCTGGCTCTCTCGAAGACTCGAGATAAATTCACTTGTATCTAGCTTTAGTGTGAGTGAACTTGAGCCACTGTTAAACCTGCCAAATCATGAGCTTGAGAAGATGAAAAAGCAAGAACATCCTTTTAAACTTATAGAGGGTGACATAATGGAACATTATCCTCATGGCAGACTTTTTGAATTTTGTGGGGATGCAGAGGACTTTAGACGCTTTAATGAGCGAGACATCAGTGTGACAGGGCTTTTATGCGGTAAGAAGGCAACGCATGCGACTTCACTTGCGAGAGTGATAGAAAAAGAGTATGACGATGAGATAAACGCAGATGGAGCAAGACGTTATGCGTGGGTCTATCCGACAGATATTGAAGGAAGGTTTAATGCTGTAGAAGCGCAGTATGAGCTCAACTTTACACTCCCAAAAGGCTCGTATGCTACAGTGCTCATAGAAGAGATAGCAAAACGTAAAATCAGCTAGAACGTATTTTCAAGAGCAATTTTATGAGGACAAATCCTCCTTGCAGTCTGAGCTTCATAAAACAGCTCTTGAAAATACTCATAGACACTTATTAAAAAATAAATTAGGAAAAGGTAGAAAATTGGAAAAACGACATATTACATCAGCAATATCACAAACATTTGGAAAATTTGCATCCCATGAGTTTCCACACTGGTTTCAAAAAATAGTCAATAACTCATATGTAAAACTTATGGGGCTTGATATGAGTGAGTTTCACTCTCCTGAGACATATAAAACGCTTAATGCTCTTTTTACAAGACACCTCAAAGAGCCACGTCACTTCTCTTTGGATGCACAAGATTTTATTTCGCCGTGTGATTCTCTCATCTCTGAGTGTGGTGCACTTGTAAGTGATTATGCACTGCAAATAAAGGGGATGCGCTATAAAACAGATGAACTTCTTGGAAATAATTTTACAGATGCAGAGAAAAAAAAGGTGCATGATGGAGATTTCATCAACTTCTATCTCTCTCCAAAAGATTATCATCGTTATCATGTCCCTATAAATATGAAAGTTTTAAAAGCTGTGCATATTCCGGGTAAATTTTACCCTGTGAATTTCCCATCTTTGAAGAAACGTTTGAACCTTTTTATAGAGAATGAGCGTGTTGTTTTAGAGTGTGAAACAATGGAGAGAAAAAGATTTTACATGGTTCTTGTGAGCGCACTCAATGTTGGTGTAATGAAAGTGAGTTTCGAGCCTCGTATTCAAACAGATGCAAATGTCATTGGAGAACAAGTCTATACGTTTAAAGATCTCTATCTTGATAAAGGAGAGGACTTTGGATGTTTTGAAATGGGGTCAACTATTGTGATTCTCTCTGAAAAAGGGATGTTCTCAGAGATACTCGTTAAAGCAGGAGATAAAGTTAAGTTCGGTGATACTATCGCCAAACTTTAACTTCTGCCTGAGAAGAGTTACTAAAAGAGATCAAGACCTATGACAAGACCTGCTGCAAGTGTGTAGCCTTTTGGTCCGTCGATTGTTGAGTCTTCATACTCAAATATAAGAGCCATATTCTCTTTTACTTCATATTCAACACCTGCACCGTATAAAAATCCAGTACTTGTCTTATCTACATCTAGTTTGTCTATTTTTTCCATCTCATACTCAACACCTGCTTTTGCAAAAACGGCGAAAGGCTCATTGATGTGGTAAGCATAAAGCACGTCAAATGAAACACTGTGGTAGTCACCTGTCGCATTAGTTTTCTCTTCTCCTTGAGTTTCTGTAACATCAAGTTTTGTGTAGGCATAATCAAGTTCGAAGTTAAAACCGTGTCCTGTTCTATAGCCTAAATCAACTCCAAAACCTCTACCATTAGAACCTTTTACTTTTTTCGTGCCTTCTTCCTCTGTGATAGTGTCACCATTTGTCATTAAACCTTTTGCAACAAGATATACATTCTCTTCTTTATGACGAAAGTTAGCACTCTCTTCACCTGTTGTTTCAACTTCTTCGCTTGCCATAAGCATACTGCTGCTAAGCACTCCGGCGAGTGCAACTGAAAATAACTTTTTCTTCATAAAAATCCTTTGTATTAAATTTGAGTCGGTTTGTTAAACATTAAACCTAAAGTGCATGATGTCACCATCTTGCACAATGTAGTCCTTCCCTTCAAGACGCATTTTACCTGCCTCTTTTGCTCCTGCTTCTCCACCATACTCTATGAAATCTTCATAGCTGATGACTTCTGCACGAATGAAACCTTTCTCAAAGTCATTGTGAATAGCTGCCGCAGCACGAGGTGCAGTGGAGTTTTGGCGGATAGTCCAGCTTCTTACTTCTTTGACACCTGCTGTGAAGTAACTCATAAGACCGAGTTTTTCAAAACCTTTATGGATGATCTGCTCAAGACCAGACTCCTCAACACCAAGTTCGTCAAGAAACTCTTTTGCTTCGTCTTCTTCAAGACCAATGAGCTCCTCTTCGACTTTTGCGCAGAGTTTAATAAGCTCACAGTTGTTCTTCTCAGCGTGCTCACGCAAGGCTTTTACATATTCATTATCTTCTAAAAGACCGTCTTCATCCGTATTTGCACCGTACATGATCTCTTTGTCTGTTAAAAATCGTACTTCGCGAGCAAGTTGTTTGTATTCATCTGAGTCCGATTTTTCAAAATTACGTGCTAAGTTCCCTTCTCCTAAAAACTCTAAAAGCTCCTCAGCAATTTCTAAAACAGCTTTTGCACTTTTGTCTGCTTTAGCTTGTTTTTTGAGTCGCTCTATTCTGTTTGCAAGTACTTCAATGTCAGCTAATATAAGCTCACCCTCGATGATCTCAACATCACGTAGAGGGTCAATGCTTCCTTCGTTATGAACAATATTTTCATCTTCAAAACAACGAACGATCTGTAAGATTACTTCTGTTTCACGGATGTTTGAGAGAAATTTATTCCCAAGACCTTCACCTTGAGAAGCTCCTTTTACAAGACCTGCAATGTCCACAAAATCGAGTGTAGAGTACTGAATTCTCTCAGGGTTTACGATTTTTGCAAGTTCGTGTAGTCTTTTGTCCGGCACGGGAACAACTGCTTTATTTGGCTCAATTGTACAAAATGGGTAGTTAGCCGCCTCCGCGTTTTGTGCCTTTGTCAGTGCGTTGAAAGTTGTTGATTTACCTACGTTTGGAAGTCCTACAAGACCTATTGCTAAACCCATTTTATCTCCGATATATGTTCAATTTTTAGAAGCGAATTATACTTAAATAAACTTATAATTACTTGCAAACGCAGTGATTCTCTCAAAATGTCTTTGTATATTTTCAAAGCTGTGGTTCCCATCTTCTTCTAAAATAATCTCAGCATTTGGAAGCTTTTTGAGTGTTTTATAGGGATAAATAAAAGGATTTATAAAGACTGCGTTTAGAGAGTATTTTTTGCAAGATAGAGTACATAATATCTACCTAGTGAAGAACCAATGAACTTGATTTTCTCATCATCATAAGACTTTACAAGTTCTTGCAGAGTCTGTATAGCATGTTTTGGAATATATGATAGCAAAGATTACATAAGTAGTTTTGTCATCTCAACTATTTTTTACATAGACAAGTTATAATCAGCCAAAAAAATAAAAAGGATAAATATGAGTGTACTTTTAGAATTTGCCATGTTCCCGACAAGTGATAACTGTAGAGAGGGGTCGTCTGTTTCGAAACAGGTAGCAAAGATCATAGACGCCATAGATAAAAGTGGAGTGAAGTACCAACTCACACCGATGGGAACAGTAGTAGAAACGGACACGATGCAAGAGGCACTCGATGTCATTGCCCTTGCGTATGAGCAGGTGAAAGATTGTGATAGGGTTTACTCATCACTCAAGTTTGACATACGCCACAACTCTCAAGACAGACTCAAAAATAAGATAAAATCAGTTGAAGACAAGCTCCAAAGAGCAGTCAATAAATAAGCAGTCATTTCAAAAGAGAATCATTTCTCTTTCAGATGGCAGTTATGATGTTTTGTATAAGCAAAGAAGGTATTTGCTTTCAAAGCAGACACTTTTAAGTGGGAAGCTCATAAAACTCTATGCCGAGGAGTTAGGTGGCAATGATTTTATAAGTCTAAACTATTATGTCACTATTGGAAGCGGTGGGCTTTTAAAACCGTGTGAAATGCCACAAAAAAAAGTTATGGAATTTGTACTTGGTTTGAAAATTGTATGATAATAAAAGTTTTTTGATGTAAACTTTACTTATTATAAACAAGGTACATTTATTATGGAAGAAACATTAGATATAAAAGAACTTTTTAGTAATACTTTAGGTGATGCTCTTGATGAGTATGAATTACCACCTCCGAGTTTTACTATAATGCAGTGTGAAATTATTGCTTTTGATAAAGAAAAAGCAACACTTACTACAAAGATACCTGTTTTAAAAGAGTGGCTTAATCCATACTCCACTATGCAAGGTGGCATGATTGTAGCAGCTATGGATAATGTTCTTGGGCCGCTAAGTTTATTGATAGCACCTAAAAATATGACGCGAAACATAGAGTCTAAACTCATTAAAGCAATTACTATGGATGTAAAGTATATTTATGCAACGGCATCGCTGTATGAAGCAAAGAAGAGAAGACTTATATTTGATGTCGTTGTAAAAGATGAAGAGGGTAATCTTTATACAACTGCGCGAGTAACAAATTTTATTTTATAAAGTTTTGTAAGCTAAGATGTAGTACTTGCGTTGCTTATTTGAGTTATTTAGATTTTTTTAAAGGTTTGTATAAAAGTTTTTTGATGTAAACTTGCGTCAATATTTTAAGGACTATAACGTGAAAGAAACTATACAAACTTTAGAAGATTTGGTAAAAATAACTGATTATTCGCTTATAAATACTCTCAAGGTTGACCCAGATGCCACAGAAGATGGTGTCGATCATAATCCTAGAGAGGTATTGAGCGGGCATTATGTTCCCGTAAATCCTACACCTATTGCAAATCCCCTTTATATTTCGCATAGTTCTGAGTTTTTTAAAGAGTTAGGCTTTGCAGATGAGCTTGCAACATCTGCTGCGTTTATGAAAATGTTTTCAGCAGATTTGAATGATCTACCACAAGGCTTTGAAAAAATCGGCTGGGCGACAGGGTATGCTCTTTCTATTTATGGAACCGAATACTATCAACAATGCCCCTTTGGTACAGGAAACGGATATGGGGATGGTCGGGCTATCTCTATACTTGAAGTCGTTACAAACGGTAAACGATGGGAGATGCAGCTCAAAGGCGGAGGAAGAACGCCTTATTGTCGTGGAGCTGATGGCAGAGCGGTGTTGCGCTCAAGTATTCGTGAGTTTTTAGCACAAGAACATATGTATGCTCTAGGTGTCGCTACGTCACGCTCTTTGACACTATACACTTCAACGAGCGAAAAAGTAAGGAGACCGTGGTTTAGAGAGGAATCATACTCAAAAGATCCTGAAGTGATGGTGGAAGAAGATGTTGCGATCACAACAAGAGTCGCACCTTCTTTTTTAAGAGTAGGGCAACTCGAACTCTTTGGCAGACGTGCACGCAAAAATGAGCATTCAGAGGCAATGAAAGAACTTGAGCAGTTTGTATTACACGTCATTGAGC
>JALUZQ010000241.1 GCA_027011725.1 Sulfurimonas sp.
TACCTATGAAGATGACTTTATAGAGAGTTTCTTCACTTGTAACACACATGACACCCTTCTTTTTGTGACCGATCGTGGACAGCTCCACTGGTTAAAAGTGTATAAAATACCTGAAGGAAGCAGAACAGCAAAAGGTAAAGCAGTTGTTAATCTCATCAACCTTATGGCAGATGAGCAGATCCAGTCTATCATTCCTACCAATGACTTCAGCGAAGAGAAATCTTTAGTCTTCTTTACGAAAAACGGTGTTGTAAAACGTACGAACTTGAGTGAATTCAGTAACATTAGAAGCAATGGTGTCAAAGCTATTGTTCTTGATGAAGATGATGCACTTATTACTGCAAAAATCGCTGACCAAAACATTAAATATCTCTTTATTGTTACAAAACTTGCGCAGTGTATTAAGTTTGAAATAGAAAAAACACGTGAGCAGGGTCGTTCAACTCGTGGTGTAAGAGGTATCAAGTTCAAACATGAAGGTGATGAAGTCGTTGATGCAAACATCATTGCAAATGATGAGCAAGAAATTCTCATCGTTGCTGAAAAAGGTATTGGAAAACGTACAGATGCCGGAGAGTACAGACTTACAAACCGTGGTGGTTCTGGTGTCATAGCTATGAAAATGACAGCTAAAACCGGTAAACACATTGTTGGGTGTCTCATGGTCGATGAATCTATGGATATGATGGCTCTTACAAAAGCGGGCAAAATGATACGTGTCGATATGCAAACCATTTCAAAATCAAGCAGAAACACCTCTGGTGTTTACATCGTCAAAGGTGATGAAGTGGCAAGTATCTCTCGTTGTCCAAAAGAGGAAAAAGAAGAAAATGAAGAAGAGAGTAACGAAACTCCTTCTTTAGGTTTGGAATAGTTATTGCTCTAAAGCACTAATAAAGATATAAAACGGGGCTGTGCTGCTCCTTTAAGGAAAAAACATGAAGTACTCTTTGGTATTGATCTCATTGCTATGTATTACTGCGTTTGGTGCAGAAGAAAAAAAGGCTATGCCTGAAGTGACATACGTTCCACCTGCAAAAAAAGCTGAAACGATTACTATTCCAAACAACACGACTATTAATGTGAGTTATGAGAAGCCAAAAAAAGCTCTTAAAAACTGTGCATGCCCTGCAAAAATGCATACAATGGCAGAAGCAGAGAAAAAACCTGAGGTACTTACAGCTGAGAAACCTATACTTATCAGCGTTGTCGGTCAAGGTGTAGCACCGGTAAATACTACCTCTCCTGCTCAAGCCTATGCTCTTGCAAAACGTGCTGCGACTGCAGATGCCTACAGACTTATCGCCGAAAAAGTCAAAGGTGTAAATGTTGATGGTCAAGACCTCATTAAAAATATGATGGTTAAACGCTCAACCGTAAGAACATCTGTACAGGCAATGGTAAGAAATGCAAATATTGTTGAGACAACTTTCAAAGACGGTTTATGCGAAGTAGAGATGGAAATCACTCTTTCACACGCAGACTTTGCTCAGTAATTTTTCTTTTCTCTTCACTTGCGCTAAACGCAGGTGAATACCTCGTCTCTTACAAATATATAGTCAAAAATGCAACACTCTACAATGAGTCGCTTGACATATCACAGAGTATGACACAATGTAAGGG
>JALUZQ010000242.1 GCA_027011725.1 Sulfurimonas sp.
TTGCTACACGGCACTCATCTAAAGTTTTCATACACTTCCTCCCTTTATACTCTGCAAGACATCATACATATCTGC
Source organism: Sulfurimonas sp. (assembly GCA_027011725.1). Lineage (GTDB taxonomy): Bacteria > Campylobacterota > Campylobacteria > Campylobacterales > Sulfurimonadaceae > Sulfurimonas. The sequence goes on from JALUZQ010000242.1 coordinate 76, forward strand.
TTTTATGAGGTCTGGCTTTAGCTCCTCTTTTAAAAAGGGGACTATCTCCTCGGCACTCTTATACTTTCCGCTTGTTACAAAAACAGTACGCATGCCAAGCACTTTCGCTCCGCCGAGATCGCCTGTCACATCATCACTGATGATAGTCACCTCTTCAAACGCAGCACTGCTCTCTTGGCGTTGAAGCCTTTTAAGCGCCTCTGCATAAAATGCACTACTTGGTTTTCCTACCACTTCATACGGAGTTGACGTGGCAAATTCAAGCATTTTTAGTATTGCCCCTACTCCGGGGTAGCGCTTGTTGTTCTTCACATACAAAGAGGTCTCATGCATACCCACAAGCTTTGCACCTGCGAGTAAAAAGTCAATCATTTGCGCATATTCATCCGCATCAAAGTCCTCTTTTATAGCCAGTAACACTGTTTTTGGCTCTCTGTAATCAAGCCTGAAACCCATCTCTTGCAGTGTCTCCAAGAACTTCTGCGCACCGTACGCTGCAACTGACTCTTTTTCTATGCGTGATTCAAGCATCATAAGAGGGTCTAAATACCTTTCAAAAGAGAAGTTAAACCCAATAGATTTCAAATAGACGTAAAATTCATACGAAGCACTTTTAGTATTGTTCGTAATAATCATATAAGGGATGTTATTTTCATTCAAATAGTCAATAAACTCGATGCTCCCGCGAAGGGGAGATTTGTCTTCATCGCTTATAAGAGTACCCTGAACGTCTATGAAATACACGCTTAATCCTCTAAGAACTCAGTCTCTAATGCAATGAGATCTTCAAAGCTCTCACGTCTTCGAATAAGTCTGCTTTTACCCTTTTCTACAGCTACTTCTGCACTTCTTCCTCGTGTGTTATAGTTGCTTCCCATACCAAAGCCATATGCCCCTGCGCTTTTTATAACAAGTAAATCACCAGCTTGAAGCGGTGGCAGCGGATAGTTTTTCGCAAAGAAGTCACCACTCTCACATACAGGCCCGACGATGTCTACTTCCTGCTTTGGCTCAGTTGAATCGACTAAAGGCTCTATTTCATGGTAAGCATTGTAAAGAGACGGACGCAGCAGGTCATTCATTGCACCATCAACTACTACAAATTTCTTCTCACCATTTTGTTTTTCATACAACACTTTTGTGACAAAGTAACCTGCATTTGCTGTTAAAAATCTTCCCGGTTCACACAAAATCGTCATATCAAGTCCGGTAAGTGTACCAAGAATTGCCTGTGCATAATCATACGGCTCGATTGTCACTTCATCATCGTACTTGATGCCAAGTCCGCCACCAACATCAAAGAACTTCAACTCAATGTCGATAGCTTGGAGTGAACGGATAAGGTCAGCTACGATCTCTGCCGCTTCACGAATAGGCTGGAGTTGTGTGAGTTGTGAGCCAATGTGAAAATGGATCCCAACAGGGTCTAAGTTCTCAGAGTTGTTTGCCTGAATGTACATACGTTTTGCCGTAGAGAGATCAACACCAAACTTGTTGTCATGCAGACCCGTAGAGATGTAGGGATGCGTTTGAGGGTCGATGTTTGGATTGACACGGATACTAATGCGTGCTTGTGTACCAAGCTCTTTTGCTATAGCCTCAACACGTTGGAGTTCTGCATCACTCTCAACATTGATGTAGAGAATATCTCTCTCAATTGCTTCACGGATCTCATCATCACTTTTTCCTACACCGGAGAAGATGATTTTATAGGCAGGGATGCCTGCCATAAAAGCACGACGCACTTCACCAATAGAGACACAGTCCGCTCCGCTTCCCATTTTTGCAAAATGTTTAATGACACTGAGGTTCGAATTTGCTTTTACAGCGTAGGCAATAATGGATTTTCTACCGCGAAACGCCTCTTTGAGTTTTGTATACTGTTCACTCATATAGTCAAAATCATAGACATAAAGAGGTGTGCCGTACTCTTTTGCCAAAGCTTTAAAGTCAATCATATTAAAATTCCAAATATTTTTTGGTAAATTTTAGCCAAAATGTGCTTATAAGCGGCTAAGAGGTAGCTCTAAGAGCTCTTTTACTTCGGTGTGGCGTGACGTCTCCACTGCCAAAGAGCGACAACACCAAGCAAGAGTATAGGAGCGATTACACCTGCTTCGCTCGATATAGTTTTGTTGTTTGCAAGTTCTATGAGAGAGAAGAGCACACCCCAAATAAGCAAGGTCGAGAGAATTGCACCAAAACTAAAGAGTGAAACATTTAAAAACCGCACACTTATAGGAACAAAAAAGAAGATGATAACGATTAAAAGCGGTGCAAAGAAAGGATAGACAAATATCTTGTAAAGAGCCCCTTTGATACTCCGTGTATCAATATTTTGATCTTCTAAAAGTAAAATCGCATCTATGGCATTTTTAATGGTAAAGTTCACTTTTCCCTCATAGATCTGGTCAAGCATCTTTGGTCGAAAGCCTTCCAAAATTTTCAAATCATTCGCTGCGTTTACCGTAATACCCGGAGAATCAAAGTCCATATTATTTGGTTTTTTGATGATTTGTGCATGTTTTATATGCCAAGCATCTCCTCTATACACTGCAGATTCTGCTTCTAAAATCGAGGACAAAGAGTGATCTTTTACACTAAAGACACGAATGCCCACCGCCTTCTCTTGCAGTGGTAAAAGCTCTTCAAAATAGATATATTTTCCTTTATAGGCAAAAAAGAGGTCTCTTGTAGGGTTGAGATACTGTGCAGTATTTCGGATATTGTTTGAAAATTCATCTGCGCGCGCAAAATTCGGCCAGGAGTGCAACCCAACAAAAAACATCGTAATGACTACGGAAACAACAACAAAAGGACGCAAGACGTCATTTCTTGAATATCCCAAAGAGAAAAATGAAACAAGTGCATTGGAGCGAATAAGAAATATTTTTGTAGATATCATTCCAAAAACAAGAGAGAGGGGCAAGAGCATATCGATGGCAAAAAAAGTTTTATATACAAAATAGATCAGCAAAAGGTTGGCGGAGATATGGAGCTTATCTACATTTCCCATATAATCGAAACCTACAAAGAAGAGGCTGAGTGCAACAAGAATGATGAGGAAGTATTTGATGTAATGCAGAGCTATGTAGTTAAAAGCTAACACTGCTTTGCCGCCTTTTGCGAGTATTTTGCACGTGTCTCTTCCAAGGAGTGCTCTAACAGATACTCCACTGCCTCACAACTGCGCTCTATCAAACATGGCAATGCTTTTTGCTGTTCTTCGCTAAATTTTCCTAAAACATAAGAGACAACTTCGCCTTTATGCTCCGGTTTTCCAATGCCAATGCGGACACGTATATACTCTTTTGAGATATGGGCATCAATCGACTTCAACCCGTTATGCCCACCATGTCCACCGCCTTTTTTGAAACGCAGCGCGCCAAAAGGGAGGTCTAAATCATCATGTATTACAACAACATCTTCGATCTTATAAAAATTCTTCACTTTTACGACAGATTCTCCTGAGAGATTCATATATGTGAGTGGTTTTAATAAAAAATGATTTTTAAACTTGTAGAGTTCACCAGAAAATGATGAGGAGGAGAGTTTTGTTGCCAAGCTGCGTTTAATAAGCTCGTCAACGACCATAAAACCTATGTTATGGCGAGTATTTTCATAGTCGGAACCAGGGTTCCCTAGTCCAACTATTAGCATCTGTTACTACTTAGCTTTAATGATACTTAGTACAGGTACACGATCAGAATCTGTAAATTTAACATTTTCCGGTACCTCGATATCACGAATAAGTTTAGAATCTCCAAGATCCATATCAGTTACATCAATAACGATTGTTTTTGGAAGATTTTCTATTGCACCTTTTACACGTAAACGTCTTTTAGCAATATTTACTAAACCTTTGTTTTTAAGACCAATAGCTTCACCAACAGGCTCAACTGGAACCATATAGTGTGTTACAACACCTGGTTGTGCTACCATTAGGTCAACATGTAAAAGTTTTCCTGTAACAGGGTGAGACTCATATGATTGAACAACAACACTTATCTCTTTTCCACCAATTGAAACTGGAAATGCAAGTGTCTCTTTATTACGAACAGTACGGATATACTCGTTTTCTTTAAACGCAGCGTTGATATTCTCAAGCCCTTTTCCGTAAATATTCGCAATTAGATAACCATCACGGCGAAGTGCTTTTGTGCCCTTTTTGCCAATACTCTCTCTAACTATACCTTCTAACATATGAAGTCCTTTATTTTAAAATGGACGCAATTTTATCTAAACTATAATTAATTTCTACTTTAAATCAAAAATATCATCATCACCAATCTCAGCAGCTGTCACATTTTGTCTGCCTTCTTCTGGTGCAGAGAAGTTTTCTGAGAGCGTAGTACCACTTGAGAGACCATTGATTTTCAGCTCAAGATCAGAAGCACTTGTTGCATGGTCGAGTGCCTGTTTCTTAGATATTACACCTTCATGGTACAGATCAAGAATAGCTTGGTCAAAACTTTGCGATTTATAGTGCTCTTTTCCTGCCTCTATGGTATCGCGTATCTCGTAGTCTCTGTTTTCCATAATAAGTTTTTCAATAGTAGGCGTACGCACGAGCACCTCCATGGCCGCACGACGCTTCCCATCAACTGTTGGAATAAGGCGCTGAGAGACAACCCCTTGCAGCACACCTGCAAGTGACATACGAACACGATTTTGCTCATCGGTAGGAAACTGCGCGATGATACGATTGACCGTCTCTTTTGCATCTATAGTATGGAGTGTTGAAAATACCAAATGCCCGGTATCCGCTGCATGCAGTGCAAGGTTTACTGTCTCTTTATCACGCATCTCCCCAACGAGAATGATATCAGGATCTTCACGCAGAGCTGCACGCAGAGCCGTTCCAAAAGACTTTGTATCTTGTCCTACAGAGCGCTGGTTTATGATGCAGCCTCTGTCTTTATGAACAAATTCAATAGGATCTTCAATGGTAATAATATGTTTTTTCTGTGTAAGGTTAATGGAATTTATCAGTGCTGCAAGTGTTGTAGATTTACCACTTCCTGTGACACCGGTTACTAAGATCAGTCCACGCTCTTTTTGCGCGAAATCTCTTACGACTTGAGGCAGATGCAGCTCTTCAAACGTGGGGATTTTTACGGGAATAATACGAAAAACAGCTGAGACACCATCCATTTGAAAAAAGATATTGACACGAAAACGGTTGTTTTCATCAAAAGGATAGACAAGGTCAAGCTCTTTTTTTTCAACAAACTCTCCAAAACGCCCACGAAGAAGCTCTTTTGCAAATGTCAACGCATCCTCTTTAGAGAGAATACCTCCGGAGAACTGCTTTATCTCTCCGTTTATTCGAGCCCGAATGACTGAGTTTGCTTTTACATGTAAGTCACTTCCCCCAACTTCTATCATCTTTTTGAGGTATGCTCTTACCTTTTTAAGCTCTTCAAAGGTCAGTTTACTTACATCTACGTCTGTGTTCATAATGTCTCCAATATTTCCTTAAATGCGTCCTTAAATGCCTCAAGACCATCAGCTATTTGCTTCTCAAGCACCACATCCAAATCTATGCCTGCTTCTGCTACTTTTTGCATATGCGCAGTAACTACTTCATCTGCTATAGGCAGTGCTTTACTCTTTTTTGCATCTTTATCAAATGCTTTGATGGTATCTACCGGTGCAGTGTTAACTGTGTTATATGCTAAGAGCTGCTCTACATAATAGTATGGAGGCAAGCTGTCATCTTTTACCCCTGTACTTGCAAAAAGTGCACGACAATGCGGCAGTTTTTGGGCTTCTATGGCTTCATAGATTGCAGAAGAGTTGTAAATACCCGTAAGTGCTGTTGCGACACCTTTTTCTTTGAGTGTTCCATCAATAGCACGATCCACACGACTTACAAAGATACTAATGACTGTATCAACACTTTGTCCTGCTCTTTGTGTCCCTCTTTTAAACGCAGCGACACATGAAAGTGCCTGCTCTTTTTTAAATATAAGTGTTGCGTT
>JALUZQ010000243.1 GCA_027011725.1 Sulfurimonas sp.
AAACCTATCATAGTCGGCGGGTATGTAAGAGATGCACTTATGCAAAGGGAATCCCACGATATAGACATAGAACTCTACAATGTTGCTTCGCTTGAATATGTTGAAAAACTTTTAGAGGAGTTCGGTTCTGTCAATGGAGTAGGCAGATCTTTTGGCATTTTAAAACTACGTTATCAGGAGATGGAGCTGGACTTTTCTCTGCCTCGAAGTGACAGTAAGATTGCTACGGGACATCAGGGTTTTCACATACAAGTAGACCCTTCACTCGACTTTAAAGCTGCAAGCAGCAGAAGAGATTTTACCATAAACGCAATGGGATACGACACACAGACAAAAGAGCTGCTTGACCCTTTTCATGGGAAAAAAGATCTGCAACAAAAGCGACTCAAAGCAGTTGATTTAAAGAAATTCGATGAAGACCCTTTGCGTGTACTTCGTGCTGTGATGTTTCATGCACGTTTTGAATTTACACTAGATGCTGCCCTTTTTCATAAATGTAAAACAATGATAGAAGCAGATGTACTCAAAGAACTCCCTCAAGAGCGAATTTTTGAAGAGATCAAAAAGATTCTACTCAAATCCAAAAGACCCTCAAAAGGATTTTATCTCCTAAAACAACTCGGAGGTTTTCGTTTTTTCACTGAGTTTTCACAACTTACAGATGAAGAGTACAAAGAGATACTTCAAGCACTTGATAGCTGTAAAAAAGAGCAAATAGCTAATGAAGAGGAGATTTTGGTGATTATGCTTGCTCTGCTGTGCTCAAAATTTTCAAAAACAGAGACAGACTCTTTTTTAAACAAACTAACCAAGAGTAAAAAGCTTATAACACTTGTGGAAAGAGTTACCCAAACGCAGCTGCGTTTAGAAGAGTATAACAATTATGAAATATACAAACTTGCAACACAAATCAATATAGATCTCTTTGTAAAGTATCTTGAAGCACTCCATCACGGTACAAAAAACAAGGAGATAACACTTTTAAAGCAAAAAGCAGAGGAATTGGAAGTGCTTTACAAAAAAGCTGCTCCATTCATAATGGGAAGAGATCTCATTGCTCTTGGCATGAAGCCATCTGAAAACTTTTCTAAGATTTTAACAGATGCCTATGAAGCACAGATGCATGAAGCGTTTCAAAACAGAGATGAAGCACGTCATTGGCTCGTAAGCTATCTAACAAGCATGTAAATCTGAAAGATATTTTCCTTGCACATAATCAATATCTGCTTCTAATGCATTATCTAAACTCTGCTGCGTTTGAATATTTTTTATCCAGGTTTTTACCCCTTTTTCATGTGCCATTTTTGTAAAACCTGCAACAATATTGAGATTTTTTTTCAATTTTTCATCATGTGAATAGTAAGAATCAAAACGCACTACATCAATATCAAGTTCACGCAAATACAAAAAACTTGTGTGAATTGAACCAAGTCTGTCAATTGCTATTTGTATACCGAGTTTTTTCAAAGAGTGTAAAATATTGTTGTATCTTGCAGTGTGTGAATAGTACTCAAATTCAGAAAGAATAAACATAATATTCAAACTCCCATACTCTTTTGCAAGCTCTTTTACACGCGTTAGAAATTTATCGTTTCTGAGTGATGTAGGTA
>JALUZQ010000244.1 GCA_027011725.1 Sulfurimonas sp.
CTTCCGTATCAATCAGATGGGAATTATTCCTCCACATGAGTCTATTTGGGTTGTAAATGCTATAGAACTTATTTTACACCGTATGGGACGTTTGGAGTACACAGGTCTTGCTTCAAAAGTCTATAATGAGACATACTTCAAAACTGCTATTGAAAAGAAAGAGATATAAGTAAATGATACTTGAACACGAAATTCCACACGGAAGCAAGCTCTACTTTGGTAAAAGTGCCAAAGTAAAAAGAGATGTAGAGAGAGTTGCAAGTGATGTTTTGGATGCAAATGGTTTTGAAGAGATAGTAACGCCTATATTCTCATACCACCAGCACAAAAGTATCGCTGATGAGAGAGAGCTTATTCGCATTAATGATGAGAAGAACAACTCACTTTCTCTTCGCGCTGACTCTACCATAGATGTAGTACGCATCATTGAGAAGCGTCTGGGTGCGAACACAACACAAAAGAAATGGTTCTACATCCAGCCTGTCTTTACTTATCCGACTACTGAGCAGTATCAGGTGGGTGTTGAGTATATGGGTGAGAAGAAGCTCTCATCGGTTGCAGCCCTAGCATTGGAGATTTTTGAGAAGCTTGAAGTTGCACCTTTGATGCAGATATCAAACATAAAAATACCCGAACTTCTTGTAGAGATGTTTGATACGCTCAGCATTGATGACTTTAGACACATCAACATCGACAAGTTCATCAATCTTGGAGAGGAGTGGCTTACAAAACTTGTTTACTTGCAACATCTTGAGCAGATAGATGAAGTGATGGCCATAGTTCCTGAGTCTATAAAAGTTGAACTGCAAAAGATGAAAGAGCTTTGCTCTGAAATAGAATGCACCAATGCCGTACTTGCACCGATGTACTACGCAAAGATGCTTTACTATGATGAACTTTTCTTTCGATGTATCGTAGGAAATGAGGTCTATGCACGTGGCGGCAGATATAAAAATGAAGCGCTCACTTCAGTAGGTTTTGCAATATATACAGATGTATTGTGCGAAGCACTAGAGCAATAGAAAAAGAGGGAAAAAGAGAATATGTATACAAATAAAGCTGATGTAATCGTAGGGATCCAATGGGGTGATGAAGGAAAAGGCAAGATAGTTGATAAACTTGCACTTGAGTATGATATGGTGTGCCGCTCACAAGGCGGACATAATGCCGGACATACTATCTGGGTAGATGGTGTGAAGTATGCACTGCACCTTATCCCTTCAGGTGTGTTAAACCCTAAAGCGGTCAATATCGTTGGAAACGGCGTGGTTCTCTCTCCTAGTTCTATCATCAAAGAGATGGAGCAGTTTGAGGGACTTGAAGGGCGTCTTTTCATTTCAGATAAAGCACACTTAAACCTCTCATACCATGCAGAAATCGATCAGGCAAAAGAGAAGCTCAAAGGTGACAAAGCCATCGGTACGACAGGAAAAGGGATAGGGCCTGCCTATTCTGATAAAATCAATCGTATCGGGCATCGCGTTGGAGAACTTTTAGATCCTGAGAAGTTATGCCAGACTATTTTAGACTACTTTGCACTCAACAAGCCTATTTTTGACGTTATGGATCTGCATGCACCAAAAAGAGAGGAGTTGCTCGCAGAATTACAAGGCTACAAAGAGAAACTCGCTCCTTTCATTACAGATACAACGCAGATGGTATGGCGCGCACTTGATGATGAAAATAAGCGTGTCCTTTTAGAGGGTGCGCAGGGAACAATGCTTGATATTGACCACGGAACATACCCGTATGTGACATCGAGTGCTACGGTAAGTGCAGGTGCCTGTACAGGACTTGGACTGAACCCTAAAGACATTGGAAAAGTGACAGGAATTGTAAAAGCCTACTGTACACGTGTCGGAAATGGACCGTTTCCTTCTGAAGACCTTGGTGAAGATGGCAAGCGTCTTGGTGAGCAAGGGCATGAGTTTGGAACGACTACAGGGCGTGCACGCCGTTGTGGTTGGTTCGATGCGGTTGCTACACGTTATGCATCACGCCTGAACGGCTGTGATGAACTTGCACTTATGAAACTCGACGTACTTGACGGCTTTGATGAAGTAAAAGTATGTGTAGCGTATGAGTACAATGGCGAGACCATTGATTATTTACCGGTTGATTTGGAAAATGTGAAGCCGATTTACAAGACTTTTAAAGGCTGGGACAAGTCAGTGGGTGCGAGAACTTTTGAAGAGCTGCCACAAACTGCACAAGAGTATGTAAAACTCATTGAAGAGATTAGTAAAACAAAAGTCGGTATAATCTCTACATCTCCTGAGAGAGAAGATACCATCATACTGTAAAGGAACTCTTTTGAAAACGCGCTTTAGCTCTTTGGTCAATGTGAAAAAAAACGCAATGCAAAAGAGCGAGAGTGCCTTTCAAAAAGCCCATGCAGTTTTTCTAAACGCAACGAAAGCGTTAGAGCGCTCCATTGCTGAACTTCAAACCATAACTCCTCCTCCAAATGGTCAAATAGCCGACTTTTTAGCCAATAGAACACTCCTTGATGCCCAACGTGCACTCATAGCACATAATGAAGAGTGGGTAGCCTTTAGCAAAGCAGAGATGCAAAAGGCAAAAGAGCAGCTCAAACGCGATACGATGGAATATGAGAAGTTTAAGTACCTCGAGTTTGAAGAGCAAAAAGCACTGCTTAAAGCAGCAAAAATCAAAGAGGCAAAAGAGCTCGATGAGATCGCTCTGATGACATTCTCAAACAAAGATTACAAAAAGGCAGTTTCGTGAGATATATTTTACTTTTTCTCTTTTTCTACTCCTCCTCACTTATGGCGATACAAACGAGCGACAAGATATTTGAGTGTACGAAGATATTTGAACAGCGTAAAGGAGAACTCCTTGTTGAACTTGAGCGTATAGATGAACAAAAACAGGCGCTTAGTGCCCTCAAAACTGCAACAGAAGATCTGCTCAAACGTAAAAAAGCCAAGCTTGACCAACAAGAAGAGGAAGTAAATAACAAACTCTCTGAAATAAGTGCAAAAGAGAAGAACATCAAAGCGATGCTTGAAGAAAATAAAAAGCTGCTTCAAGAGCTGAAAAATACGAAGATGTCCAAAATATCTCAAACCTATGCAAAGATGAAAGCGGGGGCGGCAGCTTCAATTTTAAGTGATATGCCAACAGAGGATGCAGTGGCGATTTTACGTTCACTCAAGCCTAAGGTTGTGGGAAAGATCTTTACGAAAATGGATGCAAAAAAAGCTGCAAAACTTACTGAACTTCTCGCACGATAATCCTAAAAATTATAAGAGAGACCGATGTAGTTTAAAGCCTTCTCTCTCTTTTGTGCTTTTGCTCTAAAGTAAGAGTAGCGAAGGCCTGCGATGAGAATAAAGTTTGTATATTTGGGCAGATGTAAACGCAGCCCTATCTTCGCACCGCTGAGTGTATCATCTCTTTGTGTTTTTGAGTAGTTTGTACTGCCATAGGCATAGATATAGCGCGCAAAGAGTGCTTTTGCAAAGCATATATGTATGCCAAGCTTAAAAAAATCCTCTTTCTTCTGAGCTCCCTCATACGCTGCGTTTAGCGTGCCATATCCTCCTGTAACTCCCACGCTGATGTACTCTTGTGCAGAAATATCAACGATGTTGTAGCCCACACCCGCTTCAAAGTCAAAAGTGTCATGCTTTGTAGCTGTTTTTGAGTTGCCAAGTGTGGCTTCATAGTTGTAATTGAGATGCTTTTGTGAGAGATTTTGATGTTCATTGAGCAGTGTGTACGTTGCAATTTTATAGTTTTCTTTTATTTTATCGTCACCTTTGATGGAGGCAGATCCATAGCCATAAAGTAGTTCACTTTGCAAGAGTGTTTTACTTTTTTCTTTTAGTATCTTTGGGGTAACGTAATCAATGTTCGTTTGTGCTTGGAGTGCTATAAAAAGGGTAAGTAGCAGTAGAACTTTTTTCATACAATATATTTCCGTTATTATGATTATTTATACATAAGCATAATAGCAGTATACTATATTAAGAGGTAAATATGCGCATATTGGTACTGTTTTTTTTATCAATGTTACTACTGGATGTGCAAGTGATGCGTGCTAAAGAGAGTGATACCTGTTACAGTGTTTCACTTTTGAGTGCTGTCAATACCTCTCAAAACAGGCTCAAACTTTTACAAAAGTATGCACACTCCTCAGAGTGCAAAATACTTGAAATAGGTTCTATGCTCTCTGTGCGCTGTGGCTGTTTTGATACCTTTGCACAGGCAAGGCAGGAACTCGCATCCATTCAAAGTAGGGGGCGCTTTTTAGATGCCATCATTATGCCGACATACAGGTACAGGTTTTCCCTGCCAGTGAAAAAAACAGTCCACAAAAAAGAGCTTCAAGTAACACAAAAGAGTGAGCCTGTAAAAAAAGAGCTAAAAGTAGTAAAAACGCTTTCTAAGCCCAAAAAGACAAAGCGCACTCAAGAGATGCAAATAGAGCAAGAAGAGCCAATGGTAGAGCTTAATATTGATGAGATGGATGAACTTGAAGAGAAAAGTGATACACCGAGCATTGATGCGACACTCATCGGACGTTATGTCAGTAATAAAGATACATATAAACACTCCCCCTACTTTTTTGCTCTTTTTGAATCAGAGTACCGTGGAGATAACTTTACAATCAGCGGTGGATTGGCTTATCAAAGCAAGGAAAAGAACGAAGAGCTGCTCATTAACTCTCTGGAGTTGCAATATTTTGGAGAGAATTACACCTTTAAAATAGGAAAAATGGTACAAAAAGTGGGAGTTTTAGACTACTTTAGTCTGCTAGACACCCTTAATCCTTCGCGTGCAGAGTTCTTTTACGATACGCAGCTTGCTATCAAAAAATTGCCGTTATGGATGAGCAGTGTTGACTACTATGTGAACGATAACATAAAGCTCACTGCGTTTGTCCAGCCCTTTGACTCTAAACATGCAAGCTATAGAGGAGTCTATGTCGATTATATATTACGCCAGTTCATTCCGGAGTACTTTAGCGACATTTTCACTCAAGAGCCCTTAGGAACAGAGGTCTTTACTCCTGTGTATAACGATACACTCGTACCCTATCTGAGTGAAGATGTCAATGCAAAATCAGGCGCTTCAAAGATACACTTAGACAAACTCTCTTTTGGGTTTGTCTCTGAATACAGTGATGCAAATAAAAAGATAGGTGTACTCTATTTTAACAAGTACTCAGAAATCCCTCTTATTCGAGTCGATCAAAACCTCCTTGATGCTGCCATCGCCTATGAAAATGGGGAGAGTCCTTCTTCTGAACTTGTTGATTATTTAGAGTCGGGTGATTATGAACCCGTAAAGTCTGTGGAAGATTTTCGCTACCAACAGTATGGGCTCTATGGGGAGACAAGCTACAAATCGTATGGTTTTCGTGCAGAATTTGCCTACAGAGACAAAGTGCCGCTTTTTAACAACTACAGCTCTTTGACATCTGTGGGCTTTGCAGTAGATAAGCTCTCTGAAAATGTTTACAATACACTTGAAACGCAGTACCTTTATCTTGAACGCTACCATAAAAGTGCCTACATTTCGATGTTGCGTACCCGTTTCAAACGCAGTATATTCTCTTACTTTAGCGGCTATTTTGAAAATAGCATTATTGCTACCAAAATAGACACGCAAGAGGAGTACTCCCTTGCACCGCGTTATGTGATAAGTTACAAAAATTTTGATCTGGCACTTGAGGGACTGCTCTCACAAAACAATAAAACAACCAACACCTTTAGTCTTTTGTTACGGGGGCAGTTTTGAAACTTTGGCAAAAAATTCTCCTGCTTTTGCTGCTCATCGCAGCAAATATCTTTGTTGTCTCACAGATACCACTCTCCAAAATAGAGTGGAGTAAACTTTTTCCGCAGCAACACCAAACGCAGGAGAATAGACTGCTAAGTAAGCAGTATCTTTTATGC
>JALUZQ010000245.1 GCA_027011725.1 Sulfurimonas sp.
ACCTTCTGTAGCTGTCATACGAGTTGATGTATCTTTCTCTACAAGTTCGACCATATAGTGATTATAATATGTTTGTCTTCCATCTTCCGTGTTATCATCTTTTTTTGTATCAACATGGTACATCATTGCAAAAAGTTTATTATTTCCAAACGCAGCATCTGCACTTGAGAGACTGATATCGGAATTACTTTTTGCCGTATCTCTACACTCAAGCAAAAAGTACTCATTTTCTTTTGAAGTCGTCAGTTTTACAAAATCTCTACCGCTACAGCCAAGAGTTACTTCAGCGCTGCCGGAGAGTGTTGTTACATTTGTATCAAGTGGTGCATCTAATTTATTAAAGGCACTGTATTGTGTCGGTGTTTCTCCCGCGTAAGAGTCAGAGGGTTGATATGCCCATGAACCACCACTCATAATGTCATACCAGCCAAGTCCAGAACCACCGCCATCATCATAGTAATCTTTTAAAAAGAAAGCTGAGTGTCCCAGTTCATGACACATAACACCAATAGTCGCCTTATGCGTACCATGATTTGCACCAAAACGAGCATATGTGCCTGATGTGGAGTCATCTCCTGTATATTTCATCACATAAATACCATCAACTTTCAGTGTAGAACTACTAGGAAATGACCAAGCATGTGCCCAAATCGAGTGACTTGTAGGATCTCCGTACGACTCTTCTCCCCCTGCTACAATGAAAATGATCTGCAACTCTCTTGCATGCAAAGAGCCATCTCCGTCTCTATCAAGTGCTGCAAAATCTACATTGTCCACTACTGCTGCGTTTGTTATGGCATTTTTTATCTCTGTATCTCTAAAAGTCGTATCATTACTGCCGCCGGGATGATTTTTATTCATATTAACCATAATGATACCATCATCAACCGTCCCCTGCGTTTCATGTATAGGGGTAAACTCAATGCCATTAAAGGTATTTTCTTTATACCACTGATTAACAGAATTTTTTGTCACATCAAATATTTTGTCATACCAAAGAGCAGGATCATTCTCTGAGTAATTATTCCAGTTCATTATAACTACCAGTGTCGGTATCCTGTCCGTCATAACCTCATGGATGTCGTTTATCTTCACATATATTTTTGAAGCGTTACTCTCGCCTGCACCATTTGTCGCATAAACATTAAAAGTATAAGAAATCTGCGTTTCATAGTCAAAACTCACCTTATTTTTGAGTGTGCCATCACTTAAGACTTCAAAATTTGTTGTGTCATCAATCCTGTAAGATGTAATGGCAGAATCGCCGCTGGAATTTACATCAATATGCCCCAACACTGTGCCTACAGGTATATTTTCATCCACACTCAAGTTCATATCATTCAAAACCGGTCTCACATCAGGCAGATTGTTGATATTCACACGTATCTGTGCCGTATTACTCTCCCCTGCACTATTTGTTGCATAAACATTGATAGTATAAAAGCTTTTACTTTCGTAATCAAAACTTACTCTGTTTTTAAGTGTTCCATCGCTTAAAACTTTAAAGTTTGTTGTATCATCAATGGTATAAGAAGTAATTTGACTGCTGCCTTGTGAGGCTACATCAACATGTCCTAGCACACTGTCTATTGCAAGATTCTCATCTGTTGTAAGAGTCGAATCATTCAAAACAGGTTTTGATTCAATTGTCGTATTCGTCTCTGTAGAATTTGTATCTGTACCAGAGTCCGTCGTTGGAATCTCACACCCGCTTACTAAAAAAACCAACACTAGCCCCAGTAGTGCACTGCTTATAGTTTTAAACATTTTTCCCCAATTTTTATGAAAATTACTTAATAATAGCGAAAACAAAAGTAAAATCAACTGAAACGCTCAAAGCTCTTAAATAAGAACTTAAAGGATTTTATACTATAATCGCGTCTATATAACTGATGGAGATTTTTAATGACGAAATACATTTTTGTGACCGGTGGGGTTTTAAGTTCTTTGGGAAAAGGGATAACAGCAGCGAGCGTTGGTACCTTGTTGAAACACTCTGGTAAAAATGTAGGGATGTTAAAAATCGACCCGTATATCAATGTTGACCCGGGGACTATGTCTCCACTTGAGCATGGTGAGGTCTTCGTAACAAAAGATGGTGCAGAAACTGACCTTGACATCGGAAACTATGAAAGGTTTTTAGACAAAGCATTTCTCAAAACATCAAACTTTACAACAGGGCAGGTCTACTCAAGTGTTATTGAGCGAGAGCGTGCAGGGGGTTACCTTGGACAGACCATTCAGGTCATTCCTCACATCGTCGGCGAAATTGTCAACCGCATTAAAGAAGCCGGAAGAGACCATGACATTCTTGTTGTGGAACTTGGTGGAACAGTAGGGGACATTGAGGGTCTTCCGTTTATGGAAGCGATCCGTCAAATGAAACATGATGATGATGTCTCTGGAACATTTTTCATTCATGTAACACTCATTCCTTACATCAAAGCAGCAGGTGAGCTCAAATCAAAACCGACACAACACTCTGTTCAAGAGCTACGTCGTATCGGTATCACACCGCAAATGATCATCGCTAGAAGTGAAAACGCACTGCCAAAAACATTTAAGAAAAAGCTCGCTATGAGCTGTGATGTCGCTCCTGAGAGCGTTGTTGAAGCACTTGATGCTGCAAGTATCTACGATGTGCCTATGTCATTTTTACGACAAAATATTCTTAAGCCGATTGCTAAAGAGCTTGAACTCGGAGAACTTGAACCGGATATGGCAGAATGGGACTCTCTTGTGAAAAAGATCGTACAGCCACAAGGCAAAGTTGTCATCGGTTTTGTAGGGAAATATCTCGCGCTCAAAGAGTCTTACAAATCACTGACAGAAGCACTCATTCACGCCGGTGCACACCTTGACAGCAGAGTTGAGATCTGCTGGGTGGACTCTGAAGAGATAGAAGAGAGAGGGGCAGAGGCACTGCTAAATGACTGTGACGGTATCTTGGTCGCAGGCGGTTTTGGAAGCCGTGGTGTTGAGGGGAAAATTCAGGCTATCGAATATGCACGTGTAAACAAAGTACCCTATCTTGGTATCTGTCTTGGTATGCAGCTCACACTTGTTGAGTATGCACGTAATGTTTTAGGGCTTGAGGGTGCAAACTCTGTTGAATTTGATGAAAACACTCCACATCCTATGATCTATCTCATCGACAACTTTTTAGACCAAAGCGGTGGCATGCAGCTGCGTACACACCAGTCACCAATGGGTGGAACACTCCGTCTTGGAGAGTACCCATGTGATACAAAAGAGGGTTCACTGCTTCGTGAGGCATATAACGGAGAAAAAACCATCTATGAAAGACACCGTCACCGCTATGAAGCAAACCCTGCCTACAGAACACAGCTTGAAGAGGCTGGCATGATTGTAACAGGTGAATCAAACGGGCTTATAGAGACTGTTGAAATAGAAGGGCACCCATGGTTCTTGGGCGTACAGTTCCATCCTGAGTTCACATCACGTTTACAAACGCCTAACCCTTCCATACTTGCGTTTGTAAACGCTAGTTTGAATGCTGAGTAACATCCCCAAACTCACTAAATCAGACCTCTACAAAATTCTTTTACAGAGGTTTGATACCGAGGAAAAAAAACTCTCCCAAATCCCCAATCCTGCACTTCTTTTAAACGCAACAAAAGCAGCAAAAAAAATTGCCGAGGCTATACAAACAAACAAACGTATAACACTTGTAGGTGATTATGATGTCGATGGTGTCAGTTCCACTGCCATTATGGTGGACTTCTTTCGCCAAATTCCCTATCCGCTTGAGGCTATCATTCCAAACAGATTTCGTGATGGATACGGGGTCAGTCCTACTGTATTAGAGCGTATAGATGCAGATTTGGTCATTACCGTTGATAACGGCATCTCTGCCATTGAGGCGGCAAAGATATGTAAAGAGCGTGGCATTGACTTGATCATAACCGATCATCACACACCCTCTGAGGTGCTTCCTGATGCCTATGCCATTGTTGATCCAAAACTCCCAGAGGACAGCTATCCATTTCAGGAGATCTGTGGGGCGGAGGTTGCATGGCTGCTTTTAGGACTACTCAAAAAAGAGCTTGGCTTGCAAATAGAGATGAAACAGTTTTTAGATATTTTAGCTATTGCCGTCATCGCCGACATTATGCCCCTTATCAATATTAACCGCACCATTGTCAAAGAGGGGCTCAAACTAATGATGCAAACAGACAGACCCGCATCTATCATCATTCGAGACTTTTTAAACAAATCAAACATCACAAGTGAAGATATAGCCTTTCAGATAGCACCACGCATTAACTCCGCGGGACGCCTTGAAGATGCCTCTATCGCTTTGGAGTTCTTTACGGCAACAGACACACATACTGCCTACAAACAGTTTGAACTACTAGGCAAACTCAATGAGTTTCGTAAAGAGACCGAAGCACAAACAACACAAGAAGCGATGCAAAGCGTCAATGAAGATGACAAGGTCATCGTCGTAGCAGGTGAGGGCTGGCATGAAGGTGTTGTGGGTATTGTTGCAGCACGTTTGGTTGATAAGTTTGGACGTCCTGCCATTGTGCTGAGCATTAAAGATGGCATTGCCAAAGGGAGTGCGAGAAGTATCGGAGATGTCAGTATTTACGAGCTTATCAAAGAAAATGAACGCCTGTTAATGAAGTTTGGCGGGCATAAAATGGCAGCAGGTCTCGGACTCAAAGAGGAGAATATTGCTGCGTTTAGAGAGGCTGTAAATAAAAGTGCTGCAAACATTCCCGATGAAGACTTTTTACCAAAAGAGCCCATAAGCGGCATACTTGAGAGCGAAGATCTCGATATGGAACTTCTAGGTCTTTTAGAAGAGTTCGAACCTTATGGGGAAGCAAACGCAAGACCTACATTTTTATTTAAAGATGCCGAAGTAGTTAGTATAAAACTGATGGGTGCTGACAAGTCACACTCTAGAATTGAAGTGCGGCAGTATCCACATCAGAGAAAGACGGTGGAGCTCATCGCTTTTCGACGTGTCTTTGAGATGCCTCAAAATAGAAAGATAACCTGTAGTTACAGTGTGGCGAAAAATGAGTTTAACTCAAAAGTCTCCCTGCAACTTTTAGTAAATAAAATTTTTTAAAGGCTAAAAATGGATGAGTTAGCAGAGTATAATGCTATTTTTAAACTTATTGACTTTACTCTGCTGCAAAATCGTCTCACTGCGTTTAACCTGAAAAAAAGAGTTTTAGCTATTGTTCAAGATGAAAGCATATTTATCTATGACACCAAAACAAAAAAGCAGATACAGACACTTAAAAGTCATGATGGTTCCATAAGCCAGCTCTATTTTCTCCCTGATAATCTTCATCTTGTTTATGCAACCAGCAATGGTCGTGTAGTGATATGCAACTATAAAAATGCTCACTATACAGTCCGTCTCTTCTCTACAATAAAAAAGTACAAAACACAGCTGCCCATACGCATAAGTGCCATTGCATTTTATAAACATCTGCTTGCTGTTGGAAGCGCTGATGGAAAAGTCACACTTATACATCTCAATTCCTATGCCATTATTGATGAACTGTACTACTCAAACGCAGCTGTCTCTACGCTTTGTTTTAGTGACACAAACAGACTTATTATCATCGATGCCCATGGTGAAATCTTTACACATGACCTTGAGCGTATACAGACCACGACAAGTGTGATGACGCATTTGAGCCACACCAAACAACTCCTACAAATTCCCAAGAGTGATTTTTTACTTATCAACTCTCATAAAGAATTTTTGACTCTGTTTGATATGAAAAAAAATAAAGTTATTCTCAATGAATATCTTCACTTCACTCATCCCATCTCTTACATTGAACTCACGAAAGAGCATAATCTTCTTGTTGCGCTAGAGAACCGTGAAGTACTTCATATT
>JALUZQ010000246.1 GCA_027011725.1 Sulfurimonas sp.
CTCATCAAATGCCTTATGTATCTTAGAACAATAAAGCGGAAAACAGATGGAATTTATATGCTGATACTTTTCATAGTCATCATACTCCCTGCTCATCAAAGCTATAGAGGGTGTCACTCCTTGAGTGATCTTTTGAATTGTATCTTTATCACACTCTTCATGCACAAAAATGAAAATATCCGCTTCACTCTCCAAAGTGTCCACTACTTCCAGCTGCATATCAAACACTTCGGCATACTTTATAAAGGAGTTATGTTTGACACTTAAATGCATATCTTGTGCATATATTGCCATTTTCAACTCTTGATATGTTTTGATATCTTCAACGATATTACACTCATGTGTTACAACTTCAATAGGGATCTCGACAAAGAACGTACTCCCTTTTCCCAGTTCAGATTCAACACCAACGCTGCCACCCATCAATGATGCGAGTTGATTTGATATAGAGAGTCCAAGCCCTGTTCCATTTTTATTGTACTCCACATGTTCATGTGCCTGTGCAAACGCTTCAAATATATGTTGTATCTCATCATCACTAATACCAATACCGCTGTCAGCTACATATATCTTTAAAAAGCCTTCATCATACTCTGCTTCAACACGAATGACACCCTGCTCAGGCGTAAATTTAATAGCATTGCTGAGAAAGTTGGAGAGGATCTGCTTTATACGTAAAATATCGCCATACAACTCTTTTGGTATACTTGGATTTATAAAAGAGAGAATTGTTATCTCTTTGGAGTTTGCACTTGCAACAAAAAGCTCCATAGTATGACTCAGCTCTTCATGTAAAGAGAATACTTTCGGTTCTATGGTAAACTCTCCACTTCGAAGTTTTGAAAAATCTAAAATATCGTTAATGATACTTAGAAGGTTCTCACCGCTATTAAGAATTATGTTCAAATAATTTCGATGTTTTTTTGAAATATCTTCATTGATAAGCAGATTCACAAAGCCTAAAATAGCATTAAGGGGTGTGCGTATCTCATGTGACATGTTGGAGAGAAAATACTCTTTTGCCTGAGAAGCCATTAATGCTTCTTGTCTGGCATCAATGAGCTTTTGAAAGATGGTATCTGTATAAAACTTCAAAATACCACGAAAGTTTTTATCGAAGATATAAGAAATTTCTTCAAAAATTTGCTTTGAGTTGAGTCCACTGTCATAAGAGAAATCAAGCATAGAGCGCCTAAAATGACTACACAACTCAAAAAGTTCATCCGCACTAATTTCACGATATTTTAAATAGACCAACAACTCTTGCATCACCGGGCAGTTACCTATTTCTGTCTCCCCTGAAATAACACCCATAAAGTAATCAAACACACCATTTGCGTAGTTTTCAATGAAATACGCTTCATCTATATTATGCTCTTTTAAAATTTGTTTTGGAGAGTCATACATTACCCACTGCTCAACGATACTGCGTTTATTTGCTATAAAGACAGGATGTGATTTAATGAGCGTGGGAATTTTGTACTGCATCTATGCACTGCCTAAAAAGTAGTATGAAAGCCCCATTACAACTGAGAGTTTTAAAAATGAGATTGCCACCGTACCTATGATATTACCAATCTGACAGCTACCACAGCCTACATACTTTTTGCCTTCATACTGTGCGTAAAAAAAGTAAATAATATCTAACAATACGACAATGCCTGCTCCATAGAGCTGACTTGTAAAAATAAAAGATTTGTCTGATATAAAGAACGAGATAATCAATAAGAGTAGAAGAAGCACTGTCACAATATTTGCAGCAAGTAAGATTTTGTCTCTAGTAAAAGTACGGGGACAATACTCCGACTGCGTTTGTGATGATGTCGTTCCAGCACCTATGTCAAGCCCGTTTTCAAAACGTTCTTTATCCTCTTTTGACATCTTTTGAATAAAGGTCGCACCAAAAGTATAGTCAATCTTTCTTTGCAGCAAAATTGCTAAATCACCGCTTGCTTTTAAAGTTCTATCTTCACCATCTCTATCTTGGTAGACAATACTAATGCTCTCAAAACGCTGAATAAATGCACTTCGTCCAGGATAATAAGCAGTTGTCTCTTGTGTCTCTACGCTTCCACTGTGTCCAATAAGTCTCGGGTTTATAATTTCTAAAAAGTTCTCACCATCTTTGACTACAATAACATTATAGTAACTTCCTATCTGATAAGCAGCAAGTCCATCTAAATTATTTTCATTGATAGTATCTTTAAGATCTTCTATCAAGGCAAATAATTTCTCATCAAACACTCTTACATCTGTTGCATATTCCACACTTAAAGGTGTCGGATACTTTATAACATTACGAACCATAAAAACAGCCTTTAGATGTAAAATACGAAGTGCAGAGAAAATTTCTCTGCACTAAAAAATCAACTAGTGACTTTTACCAACTACTATAATCATTTTTATATTGATGATTAAAAATCTGATAAACTGCCAAATCACACAAGTTCTCATTTTTCTTGCAAATGCACCTGGAATCATTGTCAAATTAAATGCATCACTTTTTTGAAAGTTTACTTCTTCTTCTACTAATTTTTTCTCGCTCATGTTGTCTCCTTTTATTTTATTCTGGAATCAGAGTCCAGCCCGGATTAAGTTTTGCTTTATAGATGAACAGATAGTGAAGGATATGTTTAATCCAGTGTCCAGCAAGACCGATTTCACCAAATGTATAGTCTGTATCACGACCAGTTCCAGGATATTTTTCAAAGTCAGGAACAACAGGATAAACAGTCATAGCTGCAGCTGTACCGTCAAATACACCTTTACCCGCAGAAGCAACACAAGCAGCACCCATTTCAGCCATAGAAGCTTCATGTAAGTGAGCACTATCACCTTTAGTCATCAAGTCACATACAGAGTGAGCAACCGCTTTACCGATAATACCTGAAGGCATACCAGTTCTTGGAGGTGTTGGATTGATCGGTGTTCCGTTTGGAGATTTCATCGGTTTAGAGATGATATGTGGTGGTGCAAACGCAATACCGGCAGCAAACATATTTTTATATGTAGGATTTTGGTATGTTCTTGGCCAGTCACTTGCTTTCCATTCTGCATAAGGTTTTGGAGTATAATCAGCATCAACTTTCATAAATCCATTTGGAGCAAATACCGTATCTGTAATATCTTCTCCCGCTTTATTATAAGCTTTAAGACCTACACCTGCAAATGGTGGAATAAGCATAGCAAAGTCGAACTCTTCTTCACCAGTAGATCCATCAAGAAGTTCATACTCTACTTTTCCATTTTCTACTTTAGAAGTGTGTGCACCAATTAACCAGTCTACACCACGTTCAGCGAAAAGTGATTCAGCAAACAGTTTTGAAGATACAACGTATCCACCGACTTTCATATGAAGTCCACCCATACCGAAGTCACCTAAGAAAGACTCATTAGAGATCCACTTCATATCTGCCATATCACGAACACCCGCTTTTCTTAGCTCATGTTCAATGTTGAAGATATACTCAAACGCAGCACCTTGACATGTACACATACCGTGACCTGTACCGATAAGGAATTTTTGACGTGTTCCTGCTTTCATTTTTTCTATTGCTTCGTTTAATTTCTCAGAAGCGTGAACAGCATGGTCTGCAGTACAAACTGATACTGTATGCTCACCAAGTTGAGAACCTTCACCAAGACCCGGAGTCGCACCGAAGTTTAGTTTCGGCCCTGTAGCATTTACCAAGTAATCATACTCGATAGTCTCAGTCTCTCCAGCTTTATCAGCACTTGTGTACTCGATAGTCACAAAAGGCTTGTCGCTTGACTCAGCACCTTCTGGATTGATAGATACCGCTTTTGCTTGGTGGTATGTAATGCCAGCTTTAGCATATACAGGAGCCAAGTCAAAAGTAACTTCTTCTTTTGTCATTTGACCAACACCTACCCAAATGTTCGATGGAATCCAGTTCCATTTAGCATTTGGAGTTACAACAACAACTTCATGTTGGGAACCTAACCATTTTGCAGCGAATGTAGCTGTTGTATGACCAGCAACACCACCACCTAATACAACTAATCTTGCCATATAATTTTCCTCTTGATTTAAGTTATCAGTAACTTTATCAAAATAATATCAAAAAGTTATCACACTTTTTCATTATTTTAGAAAATATTTTACATTAGTCTCATTTATACACACCTATTTTAGGGCTTTTGATGATGATAAAAATCATATTTTAGTCATTTCTTAGAATTTTATTAATTATTTCGTATGTATTATTTGATAAGTTATGTGTAGAAACTACACGTTTTAACTCTTTTTGCATCAACTGTTGGTGTGTATCATGCAGTTTGTCATAGATTTTAAACGAACTTGCAAGGGCTGATGCCATCTGCGGGTTGATTTTATCTATTTCTATTATCTTGTCTGCCAAAAATTTATACCCGCTTCCATCGGCTTTGTGAAAGTGTTTATGATTACGTGAAAATGAACCTATTAAAGAACGTACGAGGTTTGGAACTTTTTCATCATACACCTTATCAAGCTGCATTCTCTCTACTCTTTCTAAAAGCTCTTCTTTATCTGCTGAAGCGATGATCGCAAAGTATTTGTTCATCACCAAAGTTTCATCTTTATACTTCTCATAAAAATCTCTGAGTGCTTCCTCGGCAAACGCAGCGTGAATATTCTCTAAAATATCAAGTGCCACAACTCTGTCTGTCATCGTCACAGACTCTTCATACTGTTTCTTTGCAAGGAGTGCCACTGCATCATTTTTAAGTGCAGAGAGTATCTTCAAGGTTCTGTTTTTGATAGCACGCTGCGCAATAGCATCTGCCTCAAGCGAGGTAGAATCTGGAAAATGATTTGTATGGTAAATATCTAAGAGCTGTGTTTCATACTCTTTTGCTATGGTTTGTAAAAGCTGCTCTTTGGCATCATAAATACGCTCAAAATCGACTCGCTCTTGCATCTGCATAATCGCACTGACAGACGGAAGTTCCAGTAGCAGTGCTTTGTAAGAGAGATCGACATCAAGCTCAAGTAAATATCCATAAGCTTCCACAAAGGCACTGTCTATTTCTTCACCTGCTATTATCTTATTAATCGTCTGCAAAGCGAAATTCTGTGCCGCTTCATACTGCACAAAACTGTTCGTGTCATGCTTCATCAAAAAGGCATACTCAGGATTTTGCTGCTCTATTATAAAAGGTGCTGAAAAATCTCTATTTATAGAAAGCACAGGCTTGCTTTTGAGAGCTTCAAAACTGAAAGTCTCATTCTCTTTGGAAATTTTCAGCGTTTGAGAGAGAATCTCCTCTCCGTCTGCATCCAAAAGTCCCATTTTCAGAGGAAAATAGTATGGTTCTTGTTTAGCACCATCTACTGCGTTTGGAACCTGCTGTCTTAAACGCAGCTCATATCTGCCATTGTCAAAATGCTCCTCTACTTGTAGTTTTGGCGTCCCACTTTGATGGTACCAGCGTTTAAACTGCTCCAAATCCTCACCACTTGCACTGCTCATCGCCCATAAGAAGTCATCGGTGGTCACAGCTTGAGCATCAAAGGTCTCAAAGTACAAGTCCATCGCTTGACGGAACTTCTCTTTGCCTATGAGCGTATGTATCATACGGATCACCTCAGCACCTTTTTCATAAACTGTTGCTGTATAGAAGTTATTCATAGAGATGTAAGATTTTGGCTGTATCGGGTGACGCGTTGGGGAGCTGTCCTCTACAAACTGACGCTCACGCAGTGCTTTTACATCTTCAATGCGTTGGACTTCACTTGAATTCATATCGGCTGAGAAGCACTGGTCTCGAAAGACTGTGAGTCCCTCTTTGAGTGTGAGTTGAAACCAGTCACGACAAGTGATG
>JALUZQ010000247.1 GCA_027011725.1 Sulfurimonas sp.
AATGGTAGAGCTTGCACTCAAACATAACTTTGTGCTCTTAAATGATGAGTGTTACAGCGAGATATACACAGACACACCAACCCCATCACTGCTCGAAGCTGCAAAAGCCATCGGCAATGATGATTTTAAAAATGTTTTAGTTATCAACTCCATCTCTAAACGCTCTTCAGCACCGGGACTGCGTTCAGGATTCATTGCTGGTGATGCTGCCATTTTAAAAGAGTATATAAAGTATAGAACCTATGTCGGTTGTGCCTCCCCTCTCCCACTCCAATACGCCGCGGCAGAGGCTTGGAGCGATGAAGCGCATGTTGCAAGTGCAAGAGAAGTCTACAAAGAGAACTTCCAAATAGCAAAAGAGATACTTGGCACTGAGATACCTGAGGCGACATTTTACCTCTGGATCAACGTAGGTGATGCACTGGAGTTCACACAAAGACTCTACAAACACTACAACGTCAAAGTACTCCCTGGAGAGTTTTTGGCACGTGAAGATGCAAAGGGTGAAAATCCGGGTCAAGGCTTTATCCGTATAGCGCTCGTTGAGAGCCCACAAAAGACAAAAGATGCACTATTAAGAATCAAGGAATGTATAAATGAGCAAAACTAAAGCACTCAAAGAAAAAGTATTAAAAGCACAAGTAGCAAGTGACATTGCGTCACTTTATGTTCTCGAACAAGAGGCACATGAGACTTTTGATGAAGAGACACTCCACGGCTTTTATGCAAACATTCTTGATTTGGCACTGGAAAAACTCACCGATACACTTGAAGCACATCGCGTTATGGATATGAACGAAGTCCAAGACTTCGCAACACTTCGTGCACTCTACGAGTATGCCGTTGAGCACTACTCTGCAGGTCAGTTTAATGACGCAGCAGCACTTTTTGAAGTACTCAGTGGACTTAGCAATGACAAAAAATTCTCAAAAGCGATGAAACTTCACTGGATAGCCGCAGTAGAAAAAGTGCCATTTGATGACTTTTTGGAAAAGATCGCCGACCTTGAAGCTACACAAAAAATGGGAACATTTTACATTAGTGAATTTACAAAAAAGGCACAAGAGTTGCTAGATAACTCCCAAGAGAAAGGGGAGTAGCATGAAAATACACTTTATCGGTATCGGCGGCATCGGCATTTCAGGACTGGCGCAATATATGCATTTTAAAGGACATGAAGTGAGCGGTTCTGACATTAAAGACACCATCATCACAAAAAAACTGCGTGATATGGGTATCGCTATTACTGTTCCTCATGCCGCAGAAGCTATTACAGACCAAGACCTTGTTGTGCACTCTGCCATCATAAGCCCTGAGAATCCTGAAGTAGTCGCAGCAAAAGCAAAGGGCATTGAAGTGCTTGCGCGCCGTGAAGCACTGCTGAAGATCTTAGATGACAAAAAGGTCTATGCCGTAGCAGGTGCACATGGAAAGAGTACCACAAGTGCCATTTTAGCTTCCATTATGGAAGGTTCTGCCATCATTGGTGCGGAGTCAAAAGCCTTTGGCTCAAACGTACGCTACGATGAAAAAAGCGATGTTATGCTCTTTGAAGCAGATGAGAGCGATGGTAGTTTTGTAAATTCAAATCCTTACTGTTCCATCGTTATAAACGCAGAACCAGAACATATGGAGTACTATGACTATAACTATGAACGTTTTTACGATACCTACAAGACTTTTATAAACCTTGCTCCACTTAAAGTTTTAAACGCAGAAGACCCGTTTCTCTCCACCCTTGTAGATACAGTAGATGCAAAATGGCTCTATCCTAGCAAAGATATTAAAAACATAGAGTTCGTTCTTATAAACAACGAACCGCACACCCGTTTTACATTTAAAGATCTCGGCTCTTTTGATGTTTGGGGATTTGGAAAGCACATTGCCATCGATGCTGCACTTGCTATTTTAGCAGCGCATGAATCTATGGACATAGAAGATATTCGTAAAAATCTTCTTACATTCAAAGGGATTAAAAAGCGTTTTGACATTGTGGGCTTTGAGAGTGACAGCGTCATCATTGATGACTATGGACACCACCCAACGGAGATAAAAGCGACTTTTGAATCAGTCAAAGAGTACGCACATCTCAAAGGTTTTGATAAAATCACAGCCATCTGGCAGCCACACAAATACTCACGTACCATTGACAATCTTGATGAATTCATTAAGTGTTTTGACGGTGCTGCAGAGCTCATCATCCTCCCGGTCTGGTCGGCAGGGGAAGCTCCTCGTGAGATAAATTTCCAAGAGAGCTTCAAAAACTACAACCTCACAATGGCAGATAAGATCTCCCGTGCGAACAATACCATTAAGGTCATCAAAGACAACAAAGACTTAGAAACTCTTGATAAAGGGCTTATCATCGGTTTTGGTGCCGGTGACATCACCTACCAAATCAGAGGGATTGCATAGTGGCATATATAGTATCTTTTGTTCTTTTAGTAGTACTTTTTTACCTCTTGCACTACTTTACAGAGCTTACCAAGATGCACAAAATATCCATCACGACGGTACTGTTTATCATTATCTACAGTGCCATAGCCTACAACACCTATCAAAAAGAGCAGAGCCAGAAACTTCTTGATATTGTCACACGCTACAAACAGGGTAAAACAATACACTGTCAAGAGAGAGATGTAAACGCAACAAACTACTCCCTAAGCATCGGAACCTACACATTTATAGGCAAAGAAAACACCCCACATTATGCAGAGATGATAAGTGCAACAGACTGTGAATAAAACAACAACAAAAATCCAAACGCTTGTAGATCAACTCGATTTAACAGAACATATTAAGCAATTTAGCAGCTTTTTCTCTCGTGAGCACTCGCTCTACATCGAGGGCGACCAAGAGCTGCACTTCAAGTACATTAAAGAGCTTGACAAGCTTGAATTTAAAGCACCGCCAAAGGTCATTGATTTTTACGAAATTCACGGGCATCTTAAAAAGCATGGTGTTCTCACATTTGAGCAGATATTTGAAATAGTCAAAATCGTACGCTATTTTCGCTACTTTGCAAAGCGTGAACTCGAAGGGCTCATTGGGGAGTGGATGGAAAAGTTTGTCATTCCTGAGAAGTTTTTAGAGGTAGAGAAGTACTTCACACATGACGGCAAGTTTGAAGAGAACTTGGATGAGAACCTCTTTCACCTCTCAGAGCGTGTCAAAGAGCATAAAAACAACATCTCAGGTGCACTCAAACGCCTTATGTCCAGCTCAAAGCTCGCAGGTTATCTTGTAGATACACAAATACACCTCATCAACAACGAAGAGTGTCTGCTCGTACGAGGTGGCTTTAACCATGTGCTTAAAGGGGCAGTTTTAGGACGCTCTACTGGTGGATTTTTCTATGTTGCACCTGACAGCATCTTAAAATCAAAAGAGAAAATCCGTTTTATAGAGCAAGAGAGAGAAGCTATCTTTTATGAGTATGCAAAAACTTTCTCTGCAAAATTAGCGGAGTTGCAGCCTTTTATAAAGTTCATTGACAAAGAGTTCACCCGCTTTGATAACTATCAGGCGCGTGTACTCTTTGCAAAGAGTAAAAATCTGCAACTTTTAAAGAGCAAAAAAGATGCGAAAATCATCCTCAAAGATTTCGTCCACCCTGCCCTGCATAAAGCGAAACCCATCAGCGTAGATTTTTCTAAAAATATTTTGATGATTACAGGGGTAAACGCAGGTGGTAAGACGATGCTGCTCAAATCCATTCTCACCTCTGCGTTTATGGCAAAGTACATCATCCCTATGCAACTCAATGAAGTACACTCCCACATTGGAAGTTTCAAAGCCATTCAAGCCATCATAGATGACCCGCAAAATGTTAAAAATGACATCTCTACCTTTGCAGGGCGTATGCAACAGTTTTCTAACATCTTCGAGTACAAATCAGCACTCATAGGTGTTGATGAGATAGAACTTGGAACCGACTCCGATGAGGCAGCAGCACTCTTTAAGGTCATCTTAGATGAGCTGATAAAACGCGGACAAAAAATAGTGGTCACAACCCACCATAAACGCCTCGCAGCACTTATGGCAGACCGTGATGATGTAGAACTTATGGCCGCCATTTATGATGAAGAAGCGCGAAAACCGACCTATGAGTTTATGCAAGGCATCATCGGAAAGAGTTATGCCTTTGAGACTGCAAGCCGCTATGGAATTTCACATAAACTTGTCCAAGAGGCGAAAAAGGTCTATGGAGATAATTCTGAAAAGCTCTCCATGCTCATAGAACGTGGAAGCCAGCTTGAGCGTGAACTCAAACAAAAGCATCAAAAAGTAGATGCAAAACTCGAAGAGTTGCAAAAGAAAGAGCAACAGATAAAAGCACAAAAAGAGGAACTTCACCTTGAGTTACAAAAAGAGAGAGCACGGCTCAAGCAAGAGTATGAGCGTGCCATAAGTGAAGCCAAAAAAGCAGCGCGAGAGGGAGATACACAAGCCATCCATCGTGCCATGAACAAAGCAAAACAGAACCTTCCAAAAGAGCAAAAAGAGAAAGACACCAGAGCCATAGAGTTTAAAGTAGGCGATGAAGTGAAGTACCACACCCAAAGCGGTGTCATTGTTGCGATGAAGGGCAAGAACGAGGCTATTTTAGAGGTAAATGGCATGAAAATACGCGTCAAAACAAAGTACCTCAAACCGACAAAAATTCTCAAAGCAAAACCGCGAACAGATCTGAAACTGAATGTTGAGAAAAAAGCAGGACTCAAGTGTGACCTCCACGGTATGCGCGCAGATGAAGCGACTGAAGTACTTGACAAGTTCTTAAATGATGCGCTTATAAACGGCTGGGATGAAGTCATCGTCTATCATGGCATTGGAACGGGAAAACTCTCTTATGCTGTCAAAGAGTTTCTAAAGACCCATCCAAAAGTGAAAAAATTTGAAGATGCACCACAGCACATGGGTGGATTTGGTGCAAAAATAGTGACGCTGTAGATGAAGTCTGTTGCAATCATCGGCGGTGGAGCTTCAGGGCTTTTTTGTGCTATTTTACTTGCACAAAAAGGTGTAAAAGTGACACTTTTTGAGCAAAATACAAAAGTAGCCAAAAAGATTCTCGTCTCCGGAAACGGTCGCTGTAACATTACAAACAGAAATCTCTCAAAAGAGGACTACTTTAGCCAAAACCCTGACTTTGTCTCGTTTGCACTCAAAGAGTTTGGCTTTACTGCGTTTGAGAAGTTTGTAAACTCCATAGGCTTACCACTCGATGTTAAAGAGGACGGCAGAGCCTACCCACTCTCTAATGAAGCAAAAAGCGTTGCAAAACTTTTTGAAGAGTATGCCAAAAATCTCGGTGTCAATTTTCACTACAATGCACACATAAACTCCATAAAAGATTTTATGAAAAAGTATGACGGGGTTGTCGTAGCAACAGGCTCACGAGCAGCTTCACACCTTGGTGGAAACAGTGACGGAGAGGAGTTTGCAAAGGAATTTGGGCACTCCATAATTCCAGCCTATCCCTCTCTTGTGCAGCTCGAAATTGATGCAAAAGTCGTACATAAGATGGCAGGCTCAAAGGTCGATGGGGAAGTAACACTCTTTATAAACCATCAAAAAGAGCTTACAACAAAAGGGGATATTCTCTTTACCAACTACGGGCTCTCAGGCTTTGCCATCTTAGACATTTCACAAGCTGCCTCAAAAGCTCTTTTAGAGTTTAATCATGTAGCAGTCTCACTGAATTTCTTACCAAGACTCACCCAACAGCAAATAGCAGCGCACATAAACGCAGTCGCAAAACGAATGCCTGCCTTTACAC
>JALUZQ010000248.1 GCA_027011725.1 Sulfurimonas sp.
CACCGGTGGATGCGGGCTACATCACACTTCATGGCAAAGATTACAAACTCAAACAGTTTCACTTTCACGGCATGAGTGAGCATACTATTGATGGCAGACGTTACAACGCAGTTGCACATATGGTACATGTTGCAAAAGATGGCACGGTAGCTGTTGTTGCCATTCTCTTTGAAGTGGGAGAAGAGAACCCGACACTTGAAAAAATCCTCGACGCCAAAGGCAAAGTAAAAGTAAATCCAAATGATCTGCTCCCGGAAGATACCGACCACTACTACCACTACAAAGGTTCATTTACGACACCGCCTTGTAGTGAAAATGTACAGTGGTATATCTTTAAAGATACAGTCAACATCTCAGAAGCGCAACTCAAAAAACTAAGAAAATACTACAAAAATAATGAAAGACCAACGCAACCGCTTAACCATAGAGTTGTGCAAAGCAAATAATCTGCTAAAATGTCAACTAAAAAAGAGTTGACATGAACACATATAATATTTTTACAGATGAACAAACGCAGCTGCCAAAGGGAAAGGCCGACTTTCTCCTTGCGGCAAGTGTAACAAAAACTTGTGAAATCGAGGGCATCACGCAAGCAGGCATACCGGGAATGATTCCTCTGACTCCTACCCTCGATGCAGAGTACATTACAAACGAAAAGGTCTTTTCTCTCGGTGAACTTGCTGAGACGCCTACGGGTGTGCCTACTCCTGCACTTATTACCCGTGCAACGCACAACCTCGCACCATTTTCAAGCATAGAGATCTTAGACTTAGGCTTACAAACACAGCCGCAAAACTGTATGGTCTATAACTTTGGCATCACACCTTCAGACTCCATTGACAAAGGGGCAAATATTAATGCGCAGGAGATATTTGCCAAAGGGATGGAGTTTGGGAAAAAATATGAGCTTAAAGGAAACTACCTTATTTTAGGAGAGAGCACACCTGCTGGAACAACCACGGCAGCCGCTTCTGCTTTGGCTTTGGGCTATGATGTAGCAAATGACTTCTCATCAAGCTTTCTAAATGTACCTAATGACATCAAAACAAAAACCATAAACGCAGCCCTTGCTCTAGTTGATGAAAATATGTCAAACTTTGAAAAACTCGGCATCGTCAGTGATAATATGCTGCTCTTTTGTGCAGGTTTTTTAGTAGAAGCCTCAAAAAGATTTCAAATAGTCCTCGCAGGCGGAACACAGATGGCAGCCTGCCTGCTTATAGCCGACAAAGTACGTGAAGACATTTTAATGCGTATCAAACATGATAATGTAATGCTCGCAACCACCCAGTGGGTAGCAAAAGATGAAAACTCCGATATCGCTCATATTTTAGAACAACTCAGCTACACACCAAACGCAGCCTACACAACATTTAGCTTTGCAAACGCCGAGATCCCAATACTCAAAAAATATGATGAGGGCGAAGCAAAAGAGGGTGTAGGAGCAGGTGCTGCCCTTGCCTATGCAAAGCAGAATGATATAGAAAACGAAGCACTGCTCAAACAGATTGAAATGCAAATATATATGCTATAATTATCACTATTTATAATTTTAGAAGGAAATTTCTATGTTTTCATCCGTCAAGTCAAAGGTCATTGTTTCGCTGCTCTCGTTTAGTATTCTCGGGCTTATCGGAATGTCCTACTACCTCTCTTCAACGCTGCACCAACTCTCAAACACAAGTGCAAAACATTCCCTGAAAATGCTCAGCGAATCCATTTTTCAGACTATGACAACGAGTATGATGATGGGAGACCCTGCCGTTGTTGAAAAGGCCTTTGAGGATGCAAGGAAAATAGAAGGCATAGAGAAGCTCAACATTGAAAAATCGAAGGCTGTCATTGAAGTCTATGCTCCTGATGAGCGCTTTACAACAGATCCTCTTGTACTCAATGTGCTCAAAACAAAAAAGACTCAACTCATTGAAAACAATGAAAACGGTCATCACACTATCCGCCTTATAAAACCGATGATAGCAGAGCAACGCTGTCTGCAGTGTCACTACAATGCAGAGGTTGGTTATACACTAGGGGCAATGGATCTGCTGCTCTCTCTTGATAAGAATGATGCTATGATCTCTAAAACAAACACAACGCTTGTCATCTCTCTTATGGTTTTAGCACTGCTTTTTACTATTTTGGCTTACATTTTCTTTACAAAAGAGATCTTCAACCCGCTCACAGCACTCAAAAATAAAATTGCCGCACTTGTCAGTGGAGACAAAGACCTTACCAAACGACTTGAGCATAAAAATGGCAACGAGTTTGGCGATGCAGCTCTTGAGGTCAACAACTTTATAGAGATGATACAAGCAACCGTCAATGAAGTGAAATCCCTTGGAGAGCAGAACAAAGATATCGCCTCCGAAATAGAGATCTCCTCACACGTTATCCGTAAAGGCACACAACAAGAACAAAAGCTTGTAAAAGAGGCAAGTCAAAAAAGCGAAGACATTCACACAATTCTCGATGAGACCATGCAAACAGCGACAATAACACAAGAGAAAATAACACAAGCAGATGCCGCACTTGAAGAGGCACAATCTGCTTTGATGTCACTCAACTCAGAAGTAGAGAGCTTCGTAGAGTCAGAAAATGAACTTGTCAATGAACTCTCAGCACTCAAATCTGATGCAGATCAAGTAAAAGAGGTACTCAGCGTCATTAAAGAGATCGCAGAGCAGACAAACCTTCTTGCCCTAAACGCAGCCATAGAAGCAGCGCGCGCAGGAGAGCATGGGCGTGGCTTTGCCGTTGTTGCCGATGAAGTGAGGAAACTTGCAGAACGTACACAAAAGAGTCTGAGTGAAATAGATATCAGTGTCAGCACTATCGTGCAGTCCATTAATGATGTGAGTGAGAAGATGACACAAAATGCCCAAAATGTCGAAGCACTCTCAGACATAGCAAACAGTGTCGATGAAAAAATCGCTACGACATCTGATGCAATGCAGGCGTCCACAGAGGCATCGAACCAAACTAAAGCAGACAGTGAAGAGATGGCAAAATCTCTTAATGAGATCATCTCTTATATTCAAAAGATCGAAGCACTCTCAACAGCTAACGGAACAAGTGTTCTCTCTATAGAAAACGACCTTGTCCGTCTGGTACAAGTTGCTTCGTCGCTGCAAAAAACCATAGATGAGTTTAAGAGTTAGGTCTGCCTCTTCTTCTCACATAGTTCTTCTTAAAACAGCGCTGACAGATGCTGTACTTTGAGTTTACCGGCAGCACGGCCGAGCAGAGCTTACAGCGCTGTGCCAAGTTTGCCTGCTGCAAAGACTCCTCTATGTATCTGTTTAAAACACCTCTGTAACTTCTCGCCTTTTGCTCATCCACAAAATACTCACCAAATCTGTAGCTCAACCACAAGTAGAGTGAGATCTCTTTGACCATATCTTCAGCTCGCAACAGATCCTCTGAGGTCTGAGCATAGCTGCCCTGAAGCTTTGGAGCAAAGTAATGTACCGGCTCTTTTTGCTCCAAAGCATGCACATAGCTCTCATACGCAGCAATGATGTAGGGAGATTTTAACGTCAATGGCGCACACGCCAAATGATACTTCGTCGCAATATCCAAATCATAGGCATCGACTATCTTTGCCGCTTCGAGCATATCATCGAGTGATGAGGCATAAAATGGGCCGTCAAAAACCATATTTTTTATGAAAAAACGCAGTATCTCTTCGAGTGAGCTCTCTTCGAGTATTCCTGCGACAAGCTTGATGTGTTCAAGATTTGCCATCACTTTAAATGGAATCTCTATCTTGCGTGCCTCTTTATTGAAATTCTTTTTCACAATTTTGAGTGCATCTTCGCTCAGTGCTCCGACATAGCCGTTCTCATGCAAACCATAACGCCCTGCCCGCCCTGCTATTTGGTGTATTTCAGAGGGAAACAGTTTTCGCTGACCTATGCCGTCAAACTTTTCAGCCTTTGAAAAGAGCACTGTTTTTATGGGCAGGTTCATCCCCATGGCGATGGCATCGGTCGCTACAAGTATCTGCGTTTCCCCCTCACGAAAACGGCGAGCCTCTTCTCGTCTGACCTCTGGAGAGAGGTTGCCATAGACCACACTTACTTCAAAATCCTTTGAGAAGTTCTGCTTCAAACGCAGCACATCTTTTCGGCTAAAGGCAATAATGGCGGTACCACTTTCAACATCTTTTGGAGCAGTAGCAGAGGAGAGCAGTTCAAGCGGATTTTTACGCTCAAACTCGATGATCTCAAGCTCTTCACCCAAGTACTCTGCGAGTGCGACTATCGCCTCTTTTACATTTGGGCTACCCGTCATTATAACCTCTTTTGCCGGTGCACCGATGATGGCATTTGCCCATGCCCAGCCGCGGTCACGGTCATCTATCATCTGCACCTCATCAATGACACAAACATCGACATCCACATCATAGTTCATCATCTCAATGGTAGAGCTGATGTGTGTCGCCTCTTCATCGAGTATCTGTTCTTCACCCGTTATAAGTGAGCTCTCAATGCCCGCTGCTTTAAGTGTTTCAAAGCCTTCAAGTGCGAGTAAACGCAGTGGTGCAAGGTAGTAGCCTGTGTCTGCCTCTTTAAGCGTCTGCATCGCTTTGTAGGTCTTTCCACTGTTAGTCGGGCCAATGTGCAGCACAAGTTTTCGACGCATCCCCCGAGCAATAGGGAAAAGATTTTTAAAGTCACGAATGGTTCGTGCCAAAAGTTCCTGACGCTGTTTTTTTATCAGTTCATCATGAATGGAGTGGATAAAACGGCGTATAATTTTCTTGGCTATCTTTGGCGTAATCACCAAACTCTGTGGCATCAACTCAAGTAAGAATTCATAGACGCGTTGGTGCAGTTCTTCATCACTAAAATGCAGTAGCGTTGCATACTTGCCACACTCATCTACCAGATCTTCCAAAGAGGCAAAGAACTCCTCTTCATGTTCTTTTTTCGCTTCTGCTAAAACCGCATCAAAGTTAAAACGCTTGGAGTTCCATATCTCTTCAAGCAGACCATCAAGTTCTATATGCAACTCTAGGTTATAGTCCATCTGCAACTCAGAGTATGGCAGCGTTGCATACTCAGTCAAACGCAGCAGCACCTCTTCATCATGTAACTCAATACCCTCAACATCAATTTTTGAGCGAATGATCTCTTTAAGCACTTTTGGTGTAATGAGCGGGTAACTCACCTTCGTTTTTGGCGGTGAAGCCCGCAAAGAGTCCAAAATCTGCTTGGTGGTCAAGTAAGAGTGTGGATACTTCAAAGAGGAGAGAAACTTATCTATCTGCTCCTGTTTTTGTTGCACACTCTCAAGTTTATCGTGCGCAATCTTCTCCACTATGGCTTCAAATGGTGCTTCTTGCAGGTAGGTATATTCATAAGGCTTTGTATTAAGCGTTAAAATCTTATGAAAATGTTGTTCGTAGAGTTCATACTTCAAAGAGGCATTAAACTCAAAAGAGTCATCTATGTCAAAGCTTCCCTCAAGTTCACGCTCTAATTTTTCTTTTTTTATCTCAAAACGGATATGCTGCAGAGACTTTTCCATCTTCTCAATGGTGATTTTTTTGCTTCTTACATGCGAATACGCTTCTCTTAAACGCAGCGCCTCCATAGGTGTCGCTCCAAGCTCTTCTATGAGTGCGTCTATCTTCGCCTCTCTGTCAAAGCCTACTTCAGGCTTTGGCTTTGGAGACTTATAGACACGCCCGTCACTCTCAAAAA
>JALUZQ010000249.1 GCA_027011725.1 Sulfurimonas sp.
CTTGTCACTCTTTTTCAAGTAGCCCTGCCAAACATTAAGCCCTCACTCTTGACCGCCGTCATCGTTACCTTTGCCCATACAGTCGGAGAGTTTGGTGTTGTCTTAATGGTCGGTGGAAGCATTCCGGGGGAAACAAAGGTCGCTTCTGTTGCCATCTATGACATGGTAGAGATGATGGACTACACAGCTGCACACATCTACAGCGCCATTATGCTCATCATCAGTTTTGTGGTGCTCCTTGGTGTCTATATTTTTAACGCTAAACAGACAAGAAGGTTTGGACTATGATACACCTCAGCATTCAAAAAAAGCTCCAGGGGGCAGAAGAAAACATGAAACTTGAAGCTGCGTTTAGCGTACAAGAGGGAGAGTTCATCGCCCTTCGCGGCAAAAGTGGCAGTGGAAAAACAACGCTGCTGCGCATTTTAGCAGGGCTTGAAGATGCCCAGGGGGAGATAATAGTCGAGAATGAAACATGGCTCTCAAAGGTAGCAACACTTTCCCCGCAAAAGCGCCGCATCGGTTTTGTATTTCAAGACTATGCACTCTTTGAAAATATGACCATAGAACAAAATCTTCTGTTTGTGCAAAAGGACAAAGCCCTCGCCGCACACCTGCTTGAGCTTACAGAACTCACAGCCCTGAAAGACCGCTACCCAAATGCTCTGAGCGGCGGACAAAAACAGCGCGTCAGCATTGCACGCGCACTAATGAAACGCCCAAAAATTCTGCTGCTTGATGAACCTCTCTCAGCACTCGATCCGCAGATGCGCAACAAACTCCAAAACGAACTCCTCACGCTGCACAAAGAGTTTGGCACGACCACCATCATGGTAAGCCACGACCCAAGTGAGATATACAAACTCGCCTCACGCGTCATAGAGCTTGAAAACGGCAAAATCATCCATGACGGTACACCAAAAGAGGTACTGCTTAAAACACAAGGCTCACAAAAATTCTCATTTGAAGGAGAAGTGCTTGAGATAAAAAAGGTTGATGTCATCTATGTGGCTATTGTTGCCATTGGACAGCAGCTTGTCGAAATAGTCATCTCAAATGATGAGCAAAAACAACTGTGCATCGGGGAGCGTATCACCATCAGTACAAAAGCGTTTCAAGCAAATATCTTTTCTTAACAAATTATTAAGCAGGCACTAATTATAATATAAAATAATATTTATGGGGGGGTAATGTCCACCGACTTTTGGGAAATTCTACTTGTTGACAACGACTTGTCAATGCACACCATCATCAAAAAAAACTTAGACGGAGTAAAACTCTTTGAGAAAAAAATAAAAGTGCTCCACGCACATAACGCACAAGAGGCCAAGCAGCTCATCAAAGAGAACCAAGACATAGCCCTTGCGTTTGTAGATATTGCTATGGAGACACCAGAGGCAGGTTTAGACCTTGTCAATTACATTCGTTATGATCTGCACAACCAAGATATGCGTGTGGTCATTTTGGACAGTGATGATGCTCCTGTACCTGCAAGTACTGTCATAGAGCGTTATGACATCAATGACTATAAAAATAAAACAAATATAGAATCACAACAAATCTTTCTCTATGTCCGTACCGCCTTAAAACAGTACCAACAGTTTAAAGAGCTGCGCGCAAACAGAGATGAAATCTACAAAAAAATGACCACAAATGAGGTTACCGGTCTGCCAAACAGAATGAAACTCTCTGAAAATCTCGGTACCATCGGAAAGAAATCTCTTATACTTTTAAATATTGATGATTTCAGCGTACTCAACAACCACAATGGTTTTGAGTTTGGAAACGCAGTCCTTCGGGCATTTGGAAGGTTTTTACAGCGCCGTTATGCAAAATATGCACAGGTCTTTCATATGGAAGCAGATATCTTTGCCATGCTGTGCGTACAGACAGATGACTTACTCTCAGTAGAGCAAAATATTGTAAAAATAAAAGATGAAATTTTTAAACATCTCTTTTCTGTAAATCATACAAAAATACATTTGACTGCCAGTATTGGGATCGTGCTCGATGAGTATGGAGATATCGTACAAAAAGCCGAGTTTGCACTCAAAGAAGCCAGACTCTATGGGAAAAACAATCTTCAAACCTATAGTGATGATTTAAATATTTTACGAACCATTCACACAAACTCCCTTTGGACAGAGCGCATACGCAATGCGCTTGAACAAGACCAGGTACTTGCATACTTTCAACCTATAAAAAATGCTAAAACAGGAAAAATAGAAAAGTATGAAACACTTGTGCGTATCAAATTTGAAGAGAAGATATACTCACCTTTTCACTTTTTAGAAGCAGCAAGATACAGTGGACAACTCTTTGAGATCTTTAAAAGAATGTTTGAAGAGGCTTGTAAAAAGGTCAGCACTACGGGTCTTAATTTTACTGTAAATGTCAGTGACTATGATCTCAAACATCCAAGATTTATGCTCTACATTACTAAAATAGTAAAAAGATACCGCATAGATACGCATAGAATTACATTTGAGGTTTTAGAGAACAACAGTATTTCAAAAGAGAACGAAATTCAAACAACGCTTAATAAACTCCATGAACTAGGATATAAACTTGCCATAGATGATTTTGGTGCAGAGTGTTCCAACTTTGGTCAACTCAATAATCTTCATATTGACTTCATCAAGATTGACGGGGCTTTCATTAAAAATATCGTTGAGGACAAAGACTCACAGATCATTGCACAAACCATTCTCGATTTTGCCCACCAAAAGAACATTCCTGTAATAGCCGAATTTGTCTGTTCAGAAGAGGTATGCGACTATGTGAAAAAAATGGGTGTTGACTATCTTCAAGGCTATAAAATCTCTGAACCCCAAGCAACTCTACTCTAATCTTACTCTATACAATAAGTATTGTTTAATGGATAGTGCTCTATAATTGACTCGTAAGCAAAAGGTTATATTATGGAAACTGTTCCCTGGAAAGTTCTTATACTTGATAATGAACCAATCATACACGAGATCATAAACACCACTCTTTTAGATACAAAAGTTTACAACCGTCCCATAAATGTCTTTCATGCGCACAGTGCTGCAGAGGCTCGTACCATACTCAAAGAGCACCCTGACATCTGTGTTGCGTTCATTGACATTATGATCGACACGCCTCAAGAGGACTTACAGCTTGTCTCATATATTCGACAAACTCTTCAAAATGAACTTATACGCATTGTTCTTGTAGCGAGTGAGAGTTCTCCCATGCCTGCACGAGAACTTATAGAGCATTATGACATTAATGACTATAAAGACAAAGAGGATGTCATTCCAGATAAACTCTATACAGCCATTAGTATAGCAATCAAGCAGTATTCACAATTTTTGGAACTTCAAAAGAACCGACAAGAGTTGTATGAGCAGCTTACGCACAACGAAATAACCAACCTTCCAAACAGAATCAAACTCTATGAAAAGCTAGACAGTGTAGGAAACAAATCCTTAGTACTGCTCAACATAGATAACTTTGGACAATACAATGTAGCCCAAGGCTTTGCCTATGGAGATGAACTTTTACGTGTTTTTGCCGACTTTCTTACTGAGAACTATGCCGATAAAATGGATATCTTTCATCTCAATGCAGACATTTTTGCTATGCTCTGTTATGAAGAAGATCCTCGTGAGGTCGATAGATGTGTAGATGGTATCAAGTATGATATATCTCGACACACTTTTGACATACTTGGAAATAAAATACGTCTAACCGCTTCACTCGGTGTGGTACTCAACGAAGATGGAAACCTCATCCAAAAAGCGGAATTTGCCCTCAAAGAAGCGCGTCTTTACAGCCGTAACAACGTTGCAAAATATAGTGATGACCTCAACATCATCCGAACAGTTCATGCCAACTCACTCTGGAGTCAGCGCATACGTGAAGCCTTTGAAAAAGGGAATGTCTGCACCTATTATCAGGCCATTAAAAATATTCGTACAAATACCATTAGCAAATACGAAGCGCTTGTACGGCTTGAGTACAATGGTAAAATATACTCTCCGTTTGCATTTTTAGATGCCGCACTCTATAGTGGACAACTCTTTGACATATTTCAACTTATGCTTGAAAACATCTGTAAAAAAGCACAAACAACTTCTGTCTCATTTAGTATAAATGCAAGCCAATACGATCTCAATGAACCAGACTTTAAATCATTCCTGCAAACAACGCTGCAAAAGTACAACATAGACCCTCAGCGTATTACACTTGAGATACTCGAATACACAAGTATCTCAAACAAAGAAGCCGTCCAGCAACTCCTTCGAGAGATTCATGAGTATGGCTGTAAAATCGCCATCGATGATTTTGGAACAGAGTGTTCAAACTTCGCACAACTCAACAATATTCCCATAGATTTCATTAAAATTGATGGAGAGTTTATTAAAGATATCATAACAGACACAAACTCCCAGAT
Source organism: Sulfurimonas sp. (assembly GCA_027011725.1). Lineage (GTDB taxonomy): Bacteria > Campylobacterota > Campylobacteria > Campylobacterales > Sulfurimonadaceae > Sulfurimonas. Next base: position 4,421 of record JALUZQ010000249.1, read on the forward strand.
CGTGACACGCACCATCACTGACTTTGCACACCAAAAAGGCATACCGATCATAGCCGAATTTGTCTGCACTGGCGAAATATGCGAGTACATTAAAATACTAGGCATAGAGTACGCCCAAGGGTATGAAATAGCAGAGCCTAAACCTGAACTAATCTAACTCCGTCTTCAAGCAAATAGCAAAGATGTCCACTCACTCTTTGCTCGCCAGTTATCGCTTTGACTGCGTTTACGTAGTAGCGCACCTGTGTGAGATGTTTGTCACTGAAGTTGAGTGAACTTTTATAGTCTATGATGGTGTAGCTGCCATCTTCATTTTTTACAAGTAGGTCAAGGTAGCGTAAGTTGTTTTTGAAACGCAGCGCCTTCTCTTTAAAAATCTCGCCATTACTTAGAGCTAAGAATTGCTCATGTTGCACAAGATTTTTTACTCTTTTTTCTATCTCCGTTATCTCTGCATCACTCAGAGCAAAGCCGTATTTGTTACGCATCATATCCACTGCGTTTGGCATTGCTTCAAGCGTAAAAGACTCCATCATCTCTAGCGTGTAGTGCAGTGCGAGTCCGAAGTTAATGGCACGCAGGTCATCTTCACCCTCATTTTCAAGTGCGAGCAGGTCGCTCTGTGTACCGTAGTAAAGATTTTCAAATGGCAGTTTTTTATGAACTTTTAGCACTTTTTTCTCTTTTTTCAAAGAGGTGAGTCTCCCAAACTCTCCATCATGCAGGTCTAAAAGCTCAAACGCAGAGTCCTTCTCTTTTTGAATGATTATGAGGTTTTCTCTTGCTCTTGTAAAGGCGACATAGAGCGCATTGAGCGTATCTTCTCGAGCGAGTTCTTTCTCTTTTGCAAGTGCATAGGCGTAGTCATGGTCTATAAGTTCTCTGTTTGCCGTTCGTAAAAAGAGGTTGTGCAGTTTTATGCCCTCATAATTGTAGATAATGGCATCACGAGATGGCGGTGCTTTTTTGAGTCTGTCAAGCACGATGACATGCTCATACTCCAAGCCTTTTGACTTATGAATGGTCAGCACCCGCACACCGCTGATATCTGCCGATGCTGCAGCCATATCAAGACGCTCATACTCAAAAAGCAGCGCTTCGATGTCTGAGTAGGATGCCACTGCGTTTAGAAAGCGAATAAGATGAAAATCATCACTAAAAAGCGCATACTCATCGATGCAGCGCTTTACAACATCAACAAGTTTTACGGCATTAAAGTCCACATAGCGTATAGGTGCAACTTCTCGCTCTATAAGTGCAAAAAAGTTATGCCTATATATATCTTCGCGAAAGTAGAGATACTTCAAGTACTCCAAAACAGCCTTGACGCTTCTTTGGTTGATGAGCTTTGTCGTCGTCTCTGTCACTACCTCGATGTTCGCCGCTTCAAGACTGTTTTTTATCTCCTGTCCATCTCCATTTGTGGCGCACAGTATGGCTATCTCGTTTACATCTGCACCAAGAGAGATAAAACGCTCTACCTGCTCGACCACCTCTTCTAAAAGTGCATCGTTTGTACGTATCTGCACATATCCACCCTGCGCTTCTTCTCGGACAAGCTGCGGCGTGTAGTTTTTTATTTTTGAGAGAAAAGTTGCGTTTACAAACTCTATGACCTCTTTTTGAGAGCGGTAGTTTGTAAGCAGTTTTTTTACTTCAGTAGCGTTTTCACGCGCCACTTCACCAAAGAGTGCCGAGACACCCCCGCGAAATCGGTAGATGGACTGCTTCACATCCCCAACAAAAAAGAAACTCCCCTCATCAAATACGCCTTGCCCAGAGGTTATCTCCTGAATAAGCGGTTTGAGTATCTCATACTGTAAAATACTTGTATCTTGAAACTCATCGAGCAGCATATGCTCTATGGTCGCATCAAGACGGAAATAGAGAAATTCGCTGTCATTGAGGCGATGGAGTATCTCATAAACAAGCAGCGTCACATCAGAAAAACTCAGCTCACTTTCATCTACATAGAGCGCTTTTTTCGCCTTTTTGTAAATATCTACAAGTTCATTGAGCGCATGGAAAAAGTTCTGCTCTTTTGCTCTGTCATACCCTTTGACTGCGTTTTGAATGGTAAGCAGATGAACATCCATCTCAGGTGTAAAACACTTCTTAAATACCCAGTACTCCAGCGTCTCTTTATATACCCAGGTCTTAGATTTCAACTCAGTAAAATCTGCCACATCGACTGCGTTTAGCAGGGTTTTTGAAGCCCCTTTACAGTTTCGTATAATGCCCTGTAGAGCGCCAAGTGCTGCCATCGCCTCATCTTCAAACTCTTGAGTCGATTTTTTAGCAAATGAGAGGTGTGCAAACTCCTCTTTTTTGAGGTAAAACTCATCAAGCAGACGGAAGATATCAGAGACTCTTTTCTTTGACTCGAGTGAGAGGTTTATGAGTGTGCTGCGTTTGTTTGCAACGCTTACCTCTTTTAAAAACCTGCTCATAAGTTTTACTTCGTGCTGCTCACTGGCCGTTGTAAAGTCCGGCATCAAAGAGGCATAGAGGGAGAACTTGCGTAAAATTTGCGTAAAGAAGCTGTCAATGGTCATTATTTTTGTATTGGCATTTAAAAACTCTGCAAGAATTTTTTTACGACGTGCAAGGAGTTCTGCCTCGCTCATTTCACACTCTTTTGCTATCTCTGCAAGTTCACCACGCTCAGGCAGCTCTTCAAGTGTCTCGACTATTCGCTCACTCATCTCGCGCGCAGCTTTGTTAGTAAAGGTAAGCGCTAAAATCTTTGAAGCATCTGCTCCTTTAAAGAGCAAAGAGAGGTAACGCACAACAAGCATAAAGGTCTTTCCACTTCCTGCGCTCGCTTCGTAAGCCAAATTATTTACAAAAGCCACTACTCTCTCCCACAGATGATTTTGTATTCGCAGAACTGGCAGTGCTTTACATCGTCCGTCTTTTCAAAGTTGAGCTCTTCTACTGCAAGCAGATCTCTAATGTGTGATTTGAGTATCTCTATCTTCTCTTTCAAAAAGGCTTCCGGCACTATTTTCGACTCTTTTAAGTCATAAAAAGCACACCCCTCGACATTGCCAAGCCCACCCGCTAACAGATAGTAAAACTCCAGCTGAAAATCTACGGCATCCATAAAGTTGTTCTTGTTGTTGAGCATATATGAACCCGTTTTATAATCAAGCACCTCTATGATATTGTCACGTTTATCTACTCTGTCTATCTGCCCAACTATGGTCATTCCGCTAAAAGGCTCTTTAAAAAACTCTTCTGTTTTATGAACCTTCCACCCCTCTTTAAAGCGCACCATCTCTGTATGCACAAAAGCATCGAGGCGTTTTTTCTGCATCGCTACGAGGTATTTGTCAAGTTCACTGTTGCCGCAATATTCATCAAGTGCCGTATCAATGTCTCGCTTTAGCGCTCGTGCATCATCATAACTGCTCTTTTTTTCATAGACCGCGCTTAAGGCACGATGCACCACATTTCCTATCTCATACTCTTCGGGCATATCTTTTGGAATCTTGTGATTTTGAATATTTTGCACATACTTATAGTAGTACTTGCGTTTACAGCTCAGGTAAGTTTTCAGACGCGTTGCAGAGAGCTCTACATTTTTAAAGCTGTACTCCTGCACAATTTCTTGCTCTTGCATTGGTACTCTTTTTGAACGATTAAAAAGTATAGCTGCGAAGTCAAGTTCATCGTGCTCATTTTGCTCTTGTATGCCAAGCTGCTTTAAAAATCGTGAGCCTGAGCTCTCACTTGAACTTACATACGAAATTGCTACCTCTTTAGCGTGAGACATAAGCATTTCATAGTAGTGCTTTTGCAGATTTTCTCTGTCACTCATGGTCGGAAGCCCTGCCATCTCTCGTATTTTTGTATTTAAAAACATATCTTTATCGCTGCGTTTAGGAACATTTTTATCATCAAAATCTATAATGATAACCCCGTCAAAATGAACACTTCTTGTCTCAAGCACACCCATGACTGTCACTTTTCCACCGCGAACATCATCAAGTGTGCGACTAGAGAGTCGTTGCATAAAAATGTTCAGCAGCGATTTTACACCCATCTCACGCATAAAAGGAAGGAGCTTTTCAAACTTAAAGAGCTCCTCTTCGTAGATTTTTATCTCCTGCTTTGAGCCAAAGAGTTCTGAGAGTTCACCCATAAACGCAGTGAAATCTACCTCAGAAGCTTTTTTGTAGTAGATAGAGTGGAGTTTCAAATAAAGTGCATCCCCTACCCTGTCCAGTCGTGCTTCATTCTCTTTGGAGTCTTGGTCTATCGCTTTGAGCGTTGCGTTTAACTGTGTGTAGAGCTTTGTCGTATTGTATGGCTCACCCATAGCAAAGTTTAGGTTTGACTTGTCATCGAAAGCGCGTATCATCTGTGCCTGCTGTTCATTTGGCAGTATTACGGCAATATTTTCTGCGCGATGTCCCTTTGCTACAAACTCATAAATCTTTTGTTTGATAAAAGCTACCTGTAAAAGTGGTTCGCTAAAACTCTGACAAGTGATTTGTGAGTGTTTCTCTCTTTTGCTTTTACTTAAAACAGTTCGCTCATTGAGTGAGAGTTCATACTCATAACCACTCTCAAGCTCAAAGCCAAGTTCTTGTAATTTACTCTGCATCTTTGCATTAAACGCAGTTGTACTGAGTCTGAGTCTTATCTCGCTAAACGCAGCGGCTTGTTCTAAAAGTTCAAGCTCAAAATTTGTCAAATATCCATCAAGAGAGATCTCTATTTTTTTATGCGTTTTTGCGTAAGCTGCGTTAAATCTGTAACGTTTTGGTAAAAATATGCGGTCGAGGAGTTTTCGCTCATCACAAAGCTTCTCATAACGCCTGTACAGCTCCTGTAAGATGGTGATGTGCTCTTCATACTCCGCATAGACATCCGCTGCGTCTAGCATAGAGATGTCAAATAACTCTGCACTGAGCTCTTCAAAGAATTTAAATATATAGGAGCTGTTCTTTGTAAAAGTAAAGAAGTTTCTCTCTATTTGCAGGTTTGCAAACTCTTTAAAATCTGAAGCCTCTAAAAGCAGCAGTGTTCTACTGTCATCGTCAAGATATTTGTAGCCCTCTACTATACAGAGCTTGGCTATGAAATCACTCATCGTGATGTAGTGGGGTAAAAAAAGTGTTTCGGAGTCTGTAAAGAGTTGCTCGTGGCGAATTGCACGAGCAGAGGGGAGGACTATGGTTGTATCATCCATAATCTAGTAGGCAGATGCCTCTTTAATACTTCTATCGTGTTTGATTCTTGTATCTGTTTTTACATCATAAAAACGGTAGTCTTTGCCTACGTTTACTTTGAGTAATAAATTCCATGCACCAGTTTTAGGAAACTTTACATCTTTAAAAACGTATAGGCCATTTTCAAACGCAGGATTAGCTATCTTTTCATCATACTTATGTGTATCAGGACGACTAATAGCTAATATCATCGTAGCGTTTTCTACTGGTTTCCCATCAACTGTTGTAAGTGCATACTTTACGTCAACACCATTTTCATCTATTTTTTCTGTCACATATTTTAGCTTATATTTTTTATCAAACGCAATTCTTGCCTGAATGAAATCATTTGCTCTTGCATCAGCATCCTGATAGCTTGTCATATAAGCGTCACTCTCTTGGATGTCCGCCTTGCTTGTAACTATTACAGTCATTACACAAAAGCCAAATACAGCCGTAATTGCTGCAGCCACACCATATGGCCAGAGCTTACCACTTTCAAATATTGTCATTTTTATGCCTTCTTTTATAAATCTGTCTTCTAATATACATAATTATAGCATATAAAACAAAACCGTAGAAAAATATCTTCACATACAAGAGTGTGTTTTGATTTGATTGGCTATCATATCCATTATCGAGTTTTACGCCTTTAGCATGTGCTATTTGCTGTGCAAGATCTAGATACCCATTAAACATTGCCGCGGAATATTTACCGCGTATCATACCCTTCTTGGCTTTTCCACCCAGCAAAGGCAAAATAGTTCCTCCGGTATTAGACACAATCGATTTGAATTCATCCCAGCTTTTTGCATACACCATCGCAAGTAAGAAACCTTGCACTGATGATGTTACCGGGCTTAATATCTGCTTTTTATTAAAATACTTATATAAAGTTTCATCACTCACTTCAATATCAACAACTTTATCCATTTCAGAAAATGTCAACAAAACAGTAGGTTCTTTAAAGTTTTTTAAGACCTCTTTTTCATACTCATACATTGTCATATTTTTTGGCAATTCTCGAAGCATAAGAAGTCGTAAGCCTATACCTGTCTTTTTATACAGATCACTTCCAATCAGTTCTACCTCATTGGCAAACTTTGGATTATGTATAATCTCATCTTTATATAAATATTCTGCTAATAAATGTGTTTGGAAAAATAGTGTAAGGACGAGGGCAAAAAGCCCTCTTTTATAGATACTCAATGAAACTACCTAACCAACATAAAGATGATTTGGTGTAACTACGGCATAAAGTGTATACGCGGCCATAATAACAAGACCCCATGAAATAATTTTTTCCATCTTTACGCTCCTACTTCACGTTTACAGTAACTACGTGTTTATAGTTATCTGTAGAGATTCTTTTAATACTTTTTTCATCTTTTATTTGGTAAAAGTTTTCTGCATTTGCGTGAGCTACGCTCATCGCATTTACAGATAAAAATACTAAAATACCTAATAGTAACGCTGTTGCAATAAGCATACCAGTGATACCATCTAGAGCAAAAATACTTCTATTTTCATTCATATCTATTCTCCTTCACTTAAGCTCATAACATAAGCAGCAACAGCTTCTTTTTGTTTAGCATTAAGTCTATCCATAGCTGGCATTTTACCGATAGTACCAACTTTTCCGTAATTAAGTACATTCTCAATCAATGGCTTAGACCAAGTAGCGATATCTGGAGCAACGTATTCCATACCTTTACCATCAGGTCCATGACAAGATGAACATACACCGGCAAATACTTTTGCACCATCACTGTTTGTATCTTTCAATCCACCAGCAACAAATTTAGCAACAGCATCAATTTCAGCATCTGTGATTAAAGCACCTGTATTCGCATTGAAAAGTCCATTACGGTCAGGCATTGGCATTTCATTACCCAACAGCTTGTTGTTAGAACCATGATTTACAACATACTTAACACTTTTTTCTGAAATTCTTTTGTTTAAGTCTGCAGCATCTTCTTCACCGTTACCATCTGCATTAAGACCATGACAAGCAACACATTCAACAAGGTAAACTGATTCACCCATATTGACAAGTTCTTGTCCTTTGATGTTCGCATATTTTTTCTCAAACTGCGCATCTTTTTCTTTTACTTCTTCATTGTACTGACCGATTTGAGAAAATGCATTTACCGGATAACCGATAGTCCAGTACCACAGACCCCAAACAATTGTACCCAAGAACATAATTGCCCAGCCAAATGGAACCGGATTTTTATATTCACCTATGTTATCCCAAGATTCATCTGCCAACTCACCTGTAGCAGTATCGCTTTGCATTTGACGAACATACTTGATTACAACAAAAACTGTAATAATTACAAGTGCAACCGCACCTGCAACTGCAAGCATATTTACGATATCACCATTGAGACCACCTTTTTGATAGCCGACTGTTGCATACGTCGCAGCGAGCATAGCAACAGTAATGATAATTCCCCAAAGATAGAGCTTATTCATATATCTCTCCTATTTTTTCTTTTCATCAGATACAGGCTTTACCGGAGTATCGCCTATATCGTCATTGAGTGCCATATTACTGTAATTTTCATAATCAACTCCGGTGGCATCTTTCTTCTTTTTGTATAGATGGTAGATATAAGCATAAAGCCCTACTACCAGCAACAGTGTTAAGAAGAAATAACCATATGCCGAAAATTCATCAATACTCATTACAAACCTTTACTATTTAAGACTGTTTAAATACGCAATTAAAGCAACGATTTCTGGGATTTCTCCACGTGCTACTGCATCTTTAACATCTTGATTTTTCATTTTAGATGCAACTTCTTTTGCTTCAGCCAATGCATCAGCATGTGCTTCTGCAACAGATTTTGCCAATTTAACAGTTTGTGTCGTTCCATCTTTCATAGGAACTGGTTTGTTATATGGCACACCAAAGAATTGTTGATCTGTTAATTGCTCTGCAAACGCAGTGTCTATATCTGCTTTGTTTGTGAACATCCACGGATATGCAGGCATAATAGAACCTTGAACGATAGCAGCAGGATCCATCATGTGATTTTCATGCCACTCAGTCGTTCTGTAGTTACCTACACGGTGAAGGTCTGGACCAGTTCTTTTAGAACCCCAAAGGAATGGTCTGTCATATGCATACTCCCCACTTAAAGAGTAGTGACCATAACGGTCAGTTTCTGCTTTAAACGGACGAATAAGCTGTGAATGACAAGCATTACAACTGTTTTTAATATAAACTTGGCGACCTGCAAGTTCTAGCGTAGTATATGGTTTAGTACCAATTACTGGACGAGAAGCTTGTGCAAAGTTTGGAACGATTTCGATCAAACCAGCAAAAGCAATAACAACGAACACACCTACCGCGAAAAAGAACGGGTGTTTTTCTAACCAATGAAACATAATATAATCCTCCCTTTCTTAAGCGCCCATAGGCGAAGCATTTTGTAATTCTGACTCTTCAACTGGACGAGCAGACATAGTTTTATAGATGTTATACGCGAACATAAAGAAACCGATTAGGTATAACAATCCACCTGTACCACGAAGTGCATAGTATGGGTGAAGTACATCAACAGTATCCATAAATGAGTATGCTAAGTTACCAAACTCATCGTGCGCACGCCACATCATACCTTGAGTGATACCTGCGATCCACATAGAAGTAAAGTAAAGAACGATACCTAATGTTTGAATCCAGAATTGTGCAGCCATAAGGCTTTTTGAATATAACTCACGTTTAAATACACGTGGAGCCATATGATAAAGTGCAGCAATAATCATGAATCCAACCCAACCAAGAGTACCATCATGAACGTGACCAACAATCCAGTCAGTAAAGTGCGCAATCGCATTTACAGATTTGATAGCTTGGATAGGACCTTCTAGTGTAGAGAACATATAGAATGTAGAACCAAGAACCATAAACTTGATTAGTGGAGATGCTGCAACTTGTTGCCATTCACCCTTCATTGTAAGAAGCATATTGATCGCTGAACCCCATGATGGCAAAATAAGTACTACAGAGAAAATAGAACCCATAGTTTGCATCCAGTCAGGAACAGTTGAGTAAAGAAGGTGGTGACCACCAGCCCAAAGGTAAACGAACATTAGACCCCAGAATGAAAGTAAAGACAATTTATATGAATAAATCGCTTGACCAGATTCTTTTGGTAAGAAGTAGTAGATCATAGCAACGATAGGCACTGTAAATACGAATGCAACCGCATTGTGTCCATACCACCATTGTACAAGTGCATCATTTGTACCTGCATACATTGATACTGAGTGTAACCAGCTACCAATTCCTGTTTCACCTGCTGCTGATGTAGCAAGCATAGTAGGAACTTCCATATTGTTGAACAGGTAAAGCATAGCCACACCTAAGAATGTAGCAATATAGTACCATACAGAAATATAGAGTGATTTCTCACGGCGAATACCGATAAGACCAAATATACTCACACCCCATAGTACCCATACCACAACAATAGCGATATCTATAGGCCATTCAAATTCCGCATACTCTTTTGAAGTAGAATATCCCATAAACAGTGTCACAACAGCTGCTGCTACACCAAGAACATAAAGCCAGAAATGTAATTTTCCAATTAACATTAAAAACTTAGATTCAGCCATAGATACTTTTAGTACCCTTTGACCAACATAATACCAAGTAGCAAAAATACCACTTAATGTAAAACCAAATGCAACTGCATCAGTGTGCAATGGACGAAGACGACTAAAGTTTGTGTATTCTGCAATACCTTGTCCGAAGATTGTGTTCAATCCAGGGAATGCAAGTTCAAATGCAATAAAAACACCGATACTCATGCCAACAATTCCTAAAACAATTGTTGTAACCATGAACATCTTTGCAACCGTATAGTCGTACTCTAATGGACGATTCTCCATATATAGCCTCCTTAAGATTCAAAGCAATTAAGCCTCATAAGTGCACATGTACACTTATCAAGCTAATTAACGGGTATATATTAACAATTTGATTGTTTAAAGAATCTTAATAAGTGATTTAATTTACAAATTATTATCTTCTTGTTTACTTTTGTAATTTTATTTTTAATTAAGAAAGTGATAGTTTTATCATCATGGCAAGGAAAAACGGCATCTTTAAGATACCGCTTGTTTTATTACTTTATCTTTTAATAAGAGAGAGGAATTCCGAAAATATGTAACGACTCTCTTTTGGACCAGGAGAAGCTTCTGGATGGTGTTGTACTGAGAAAATAGGCTCATCGTTATATTTGAGTCCTTCAATAGTATTGTCAAAAAGATTTTTATGCGTTACTTCTGCTATTTCAGTAATATTATCAGGTACATTATAGTTGTGATTTTGCGCTGTAATCTCAACAAAACCTGTCTTTTCATTTTTCACAGGATGGTTTCCGCCATGGTGACCAAATTTTAGCTTAAAGGTGTCATATCCATGAGAAATAGAGAGGAGTTGATGCCCTAAACAGATGCCAAACATCGGCACTTTTGCAGCAATAAGTTTTTTGATCTGCTCCTGCTCACGTTTTAGAACAAGTGGATCCCCCGGGCCGTTTGATAAAAAGACACCGTCAATGAGTTTTTCATTGTATTTTTCTATCAAATCTTCAGCTATAAAGTCATTTGGTATGACCTCTACTTCTATGCCGGCACTGACAAGTTCATTTAATATATTGCGTTTAACACCAAAATCTATGGCAACAATCTTTGCCTGCGCTTTTGGCGGTTCATCATACTTGAACGCTCTGTAAGAAAAAGTACTTGAGTTATGCTTGTATGGTTCTTTTGTACTCACCTGTTCTATGTAGTTCACATCTTCAATGCGTGGAGAGCTTTCTAGGATTTTTTTGAGTTCTTCTTTGTCACTGACTTCCGTAGAAGCGACCATCATCATAGCCCCTTCACGTCTGAGCATCTTCGTGAGGTATCTTGTGTCAATGTTACAAATCCCCATCACATCATTGTCCTCTAAAAATTCATGGAGTGACTTCTGGGCTCTAAAGTTTGAGTAACGCGCTTGATACTTACGGACTATCATCCCTTTGGCATGAGCTTTTTGGCTCTCCATATCTTGGTCGTTCACACCGACATTTCCTATCTCGGGAGCGGTAAAAGTTACGAACTGACCTGCGTAAGATGGGTCACTCATTATCTCTTGATAGCCTGTCATAGAGGTATTAAAAACTATCTCACCTACTTCTGTCTTTTGTGCACCAAAGCTCTCAGCTTCTAGGTACGTTCCGTTTTCCAAATAGATCCAAACTTTTTTCAATTCAATGCTCATCTTCTACTCCATTCCTCTTTTCATTAACTCTTCACGGTAAAGCTTTTCATGTAAAATGTCAAACTCATCAGTTCCCGGGATAAATTTTCGTTTGTATGAACGTATTTTATTCATCACTGCATCTTCTATTTCTGAACTGTCTGCCATAAACGCAGTCATTGCATTATAGATGACATTTTTCACACGGTTCTCCGTCACATCAAAATGTATAAGATCCTCTTCGTAGAGTTCATCAAGTATTTTGTGTGAAAGGTCAGAGAAACGTTCTTCATAATCAAGTATAACACCAAATTCAGGTGCAAGTTTCTTCTTAATCATAAAAAAGAGCTGTCGCTCATCTGCAAGCATAAATTCTATTTCATCTTCATTGGCATCACAGATCTCATTGACTTTTTCCTCTAAGGCCATCTCTTGTTTGACACTCTCAAGCAGCACTTTTTCTGCTTCAGCCACTATGGGTTCTAGCCCTTTTGTCATAGAGACGATACCACTTTTATTGAGTTCTATTGCAATTTTATTTGCAATGTGAGGAATAGTTTTTTGAGTCATTTTCATAATTAGTGCCTAGAGTAAATTTATTGTGATATTCTACACTATTAAATGTAAAACTTTGATTATATTTAGCTCATATCTCATTTTCTGCTCTAAAATTTTGTAATTTATATAATAAAATGTTATACTTTTTACAGATTATTCGATGGAATTCTTTACTCTTAAAGGGGAAACATCATGAAAAGAAGAAAGTTTATACACCTGAGTGCACTTACGGCTCTGTCACTGCAAAGTTCTCTAACACTGACAGGCTGTGGCAATTCAAGCAGTAAAAAATCAACTCAGCTAAACGCAGCCACCATAGATGACAATGTACGTTCAATCACAGCACTGCAAAGTGAGAATGAACTGCTCCACACACAGATAAAACAAAAGAGTGTTTCTCTGCTTGAGTCCTCTGATGCCGCAGAACTCTTTCAAAAGTTTCAAAATAACGAACTAACACTCACTCCAAACGCAACAGATATCTACTTCCCGCAAAATAAGCTTTGGAGTAGTTATCAGGCATCACACTCTCTTGCCTATGAGCATCTCACATCACAACTGACAAAACTCAAGGCAAGTTTTAGAATTTATGACCATAAACAGACACAGCAAAAACAAAATGGCATGCGGGGTGCTGCACTAGCCGCTCCTGAGAAATCTCCAGCCATAGACAGTGCCGTAGCTACATTTTTACAGGCTGTGGAAGATTTTAAAAACCTTAAATTTGGTGCAGTAGCCATTGATGGGCTTACGCTTTCCATTAAGCTTGTGTATGTTGTTATAGAACAGGTAAAGGACTCAACAGCAGGACAGTATATGCTCGGTCTTGTCTTTGGAGCGATAGAGTCACTGCTAAAGAACATCCAGCAAAAATCACTTTCCAATTTGGACTTCTCTTCCAACCAAGATATAGCCCTGAGCATTGCAAAAATGGCACTTGCCATCATCAGTGTGCAAAGTCTCAGCACTATCTCTACCTATTCACCGCAACGTTCTGCACTCAATGCAGCTGCCACTGAAGATGCAACAGACACAGAGACTGCAACACTCATACAAAACCTCGTACTCCAAAGCCAGTTGATTAGCACACTTATGGCAATTATTAACAAAATCATTGCAGAGGTTGTACTGGCAACGACAACACTTGCAGGTAATGTCACAGACCCTAATTACCAACTCACAGACGCTGACAAAGCGCTCATCGCTTCACTCAAGCCGCTTTCATCTGTACTTGCCCTGCTTGGACTCATTGTCAAAG
>JALUZQ010000250.1 GCA_027011725.1 Sulfurimonas sp.
GCGTGATAAAAATGGAGTAGTGCTTGACAAAAAAGCTATCGCAAACGCAATGCAGAAGTTTGAAGATGCTTGTGCGATTAAAGGGTGGAAATTAGAGAAAAAATCTCCTTCTACGTTGAGTGGCAAAGAAGGAAATTTGGAGTATTGTTACTACTATACAAAGTAGCGCTTATCCTTTTATGTCATAAATTAGTTATAATGCGCAAATAATGCACTTTTTAAGGAATGCAGAGAGATGAAAGATACAACATCCATAGCGATAGGTGGATTCGATGGGATGCACATTGGGCATCAGGCACTTTTTAGTGAGCTTGATGCAAATGGTACCATAGTTGTCATAGATACAGGATATGCAAATCTCACTCCAGATGGATTTCGTAAACGTTACACAAAACATAAAATAGTTTTTCTCAATCTTGATGATATCCGTCATCTTGATGGAGTAGGATTTGTAAAGCTTTTAAAAATAAATTTTCCAAAACTGAAAAAGATCGTCGTCGGGTATGATTTTCATTTTGGTAAAGACAGACGTTACTCTTTTGATGATCTAAAAGAGCTCTTTGATGGAGAGGTTGTCGTGGTGGATGAAGTAAAACATAACAATGACTCGGTGCATTCACATAAAATACGTGCCAAACTACAAATAGGTGACATAAAAAGAGCCAATGAGTTTTTGGGGCATAACTACACCATAGCCGGTGAAGTCATAAAAGGGCAAGGGCTTGGAGCAAAGGAACTTGTAGCAACGATCAATTTAAAAGTAAAAGATTTTTTACTGCCAAAAGAGGGTGTTTATGTAACCACTACGCGCATAGATGATGAAGAACATTTTCATCCATCTGTAACTTTTATAGGGCATCGTGTAAGTACAGATGGTACTTTTGCTGTGGAGACACACATACTTGATGGCGAAGTGGAGTGCAAAGAAAAAGCGGAAATAAGCTTTGTGGATTTTATACGTAACAATGAAAAATTTGCAACGCTCGATGAGCTAAAAGTCAGGATACAAAAAGATATTGCTAAGGCTGCTAAAGAATTAAAGTTTTTAGCACTTTAGAAAATGTTTATAAGAAAGTAAAGGAAAATATTGCAAAGAGAATATTTAGAAAACAAAAATAAAATCAATTTCAAATTTGAACAAAACAAAGAGGACTTCATCGTCGATGAGATTCCTCTAAAATTTAAAGGAAATGGGAATTTTCTCATTTTACAAGTAAAAAAAGTAGAACTGACTACGTGGGATATGATCGCTGCGTTTGCAGAGTTTTTAAATTTGCCTGCAGAGAAGATAGGCTATGCAGGACTTAAAGATAAGCACGCAACAACGACACAGTACATCAGCATTGAAGCAAAGTATGAAAAAGCACTTAAAAAGTTTAAACATCCACAGATAAAAGTGCTCAGCGCTACACGTCATACACACTCTATTCGTATGGGTGATTTAGCAGGAAACCGCTTTAGCATTAACCTCTTTGGAGTCTCACAAATAGAAGCAGGACAAATAGAAAAACTTGCACGCAAGAGTGCAAAAAACGGACTTCCAAACTACTTTGGTTACCAAAGATTTGGACGGGATGAAGACTCCATAGAGCAAGCAAAAGCGATGATAGCAGGTGATCTGTACATCAATGATGCAAAACTCAAAAAATTTCTTATCTCCATCTATCAAAGCCAATTCTTTAATGACTGGCTCAAAGAGCGTGTACTGCTCTCACGTGAAAGCAATGGCGGAAAGTTTATGCTTTTAGAGGGTGATGTCTATCTCTCAGATGAAGAGAAACTCTTTACTCCAAAAAATATCCCACAAAAAGATTTTGATGCTCATAAAGTCGTGCCTACAGGACTACTGCCCGGACGTGATGTTTATAGAGCTAGAGCCACAGCGCGCGAGATAGAAGCAAAATATGATGATGAATTCTTGTATGAGAAAGGTTTAAGACGTGCAGCACTTATCTTTCCAAAAGAGATAACCTTTGATTATAAAAATCACTTTGATGTGCTGAACGTTGCCTTTACACTACCAAAAGGTGCCTATGCAACTGTATTTTTAGAAAATATAGCAAATAAGAATTTTTCTGCAAAGGGACTTAACCCAAAGAAAAAGTAAAAACTACATTTACGTAGTTTTTACCACTCCTCTTCTTCCTCATTTATATCTTTATCATCATACGGATCCATATGAATTAAAATATGTACTTTTTTATCTTCATCGAAGAGGTCTTTTATTTTAAGTTCGACTCTATCAGCAATGACATGGGCATCGTAGAGAGAGATAGAGACATTAAAGACAATATGTACCGATATAAAAATATGTGAGCCGGAAATTCGGGTACGCAGGTAGTGGTAACTTGTAATTTCAGGCTCTGCTTCAATAATTGCTTTGATTTTATCGACATCCTCTTTGGGTAAAGAGACATCAAGTAGCATCAGTACGCCCTCTTTGACAATGGGAACTGCTGAGTAGATCATGTAAATAGCGATGGCAATACCTAAAATAGGGTCAATGAGTTCTATGCCACTGTAGTGAACAGCAACGAGGGCAACAAGCACTGCCCCATTTGAGAAGAGGTCTGTTTTGTAGTGCAGGGCGTCCGCGCGGATGACCATGTTATTTGTCTTTTTTGCAACATATGATAAAAAGTAGACCAAAGCCCCCGTGATGACTAAAGAGATGAGCATTACCATAATACTCTCGCCCATATAGCGCATCGGTTCGCTGTGAATTATTTTTGCAATGGCTTCATAGAGAATAAAAAGAGCGGACAATGAAATGATAGTACCCTCTATGACTGCTGCAAGAGGTTCGAGTTTACTACGTCCAAAATGAAACTGCTCATCAGGGTCTTTTTCAGAATTATGCAGAGCAAAGTAGTTGAACATAGAGACTGTGAGGTCTAACAGACTGTCAATGGCAGAGGCCAAAACAGCAATAGAGCCACTTAAAACTCCGATAGTTAATTTAATGAGTACCAAGAGTGCCGCGACGCTACTTGAGGCGACTGTAGCTTTTTTTTCTAAACGCAATGAAATGCTCCATTTTTAGATACAATTATAGTAAAATTTAACTATGACAGCGATTAAAATGGATATTGAAAAGATAAAAGAAGAGAGAAAAAAATGGATGACTTGGAAGAACATTGCTCCTTTGCGCGCAGCATTAGAGAGTTTGGAAGATCTGTCTTGTGAGGTCGAACTCGGTGATGTCATCAAAATCTCCGGAGATTTTGATGAAGAGAAAATTCATAGCGTAGCAAAACAGCTTATGCCATGGAGAAAAGGGCCGTTTCAAATAGGCGAGACCTTTATAGATGCCGAGTGGAAAAGTTATGTCAAGTACAATCTACTGCGTCCCCATTTTGATTTAAAAGGCAAAAAAGTTGCCGATATAGGATGTAACAATGGCTACTATATGTTTCGTATGCAAGAGGATACACCTGCTCTTTTAGTTGGTTTTGACCCTTCACCACTCTATAAAACGCAGTTTGATTTCATCAATCATTTTGTAAAGAGCGAAATCGTGTACGAACTTTTAGGTGTGGAGCATTTGGAGTTCTATGAAGAGAAGTTCGATACCATTTTTTGTCTTGGAGTGCTTTATCATCGAAGTGATCCTGTTGCAATGCTTAAGTCTCTCTACAAAGGTTTAGAGAAAAAAGGTGAGGTCATTTTAGATACTTTTTACATAGATGGCGATGAGGAGATGGCACTTTGTCCGGAGTCTAGCTACTCTAAAATTCCAAACATCTACTTTGTACCCACCATTAAAGCACTGAAAAACTGGTGTATGCGTGCAGGGTTTGCTGCGTTTGAAGTGCTTGAGACCTCTGTGACAGATGCAGGCGAGCAGAGAAAAACAGAGTGGATAGAGGGGCAGTCCTTAGAAGATTTTCTCGATGAGAATGATAAAAGTAAAACGGTTGAAGGGTATCCAGCACCACAACGTGTGTATGTAAGACTAATAAAGGATAAAAAGTAATGGCAGAAAAAGAAGAAGAGTTTGAGATAGAAGATTACCGAGATGGTCCTGAAGAGGTCATAGTCAAAACGCATACGCGTATAAATGAGAACCTTTGTGGAGAAATAGCAAAAATCGAAGAGGGATATGTGGAAGTTCGCTTGACAACTCTTCCTGAGATGCTTGCGGATGAGGTCGGCTTGATTCATGGAGGTTTTATCTTCGGCGCGGCAGACTACGCTGCGATGCTTGCGGTCAATGAGAAAAACGTTGTGTTAGTAGCAAGTGACTGTCAGTTCCTTTCACCCGTAAAACTTCATGATGAGGTCAATGTAGTAGCACGGGTACGCCATAAAGAGGGGCGTAAACGCAACGTGCATGTCGAAGCATTTGTACTTGACATTAAGGTATTTGAGGGAGAGTTTAAAACTGTCATAACTGAAAAACATGTCCTTAAACTCCATCTGCTCGATGCCGAAGAAGAGGCAAGTGGTACTCCTGCTGAGGAGGAGTAGTGCTTACTTTTGTGCGCTAAGTAGAAAGACTCCAAACTCTCTGTGGGGTTTGGAAATGGTATTTATATTTTCTATTTGTGCATTTTTAAAACCACTCCTTTGAACGATTTCACGCAGTTTTTGGGCTTCAAAACCAAAATGGTGTACGCCTTCATTGTCTGAATGGAATGTGCCATCTTCTTCTTCCAAGTCAGCAATAGCAATAAAGCCACCCTCTTTAATATTTTTGTATATGGTTTGAAAAAAAGCCTCTAAATCCTCTACATGATGGAGTGTCATGGAACTGACAAGACCATCGAAAGTTTGCTCTAGCGGCTCTTTTATGATGTCTTGTTGTAGGGGGATGATATGTAGTTCTTCAGAGTTCTTCTCTTTGAGTTTTGCAAGCATTCCCTCTGAGGTATCAATGCCATAGACCTGTTTGACCTTTTTTGCTATCTCAAATCCTAGCAGACCTGTACCTACACCAAAGTCAATGACTTCCATTTCAGGAGTAAGCATTATTTTCTTCTCTATGGCTTGTGCGATCTTTTTTGCACCATTGACACGAATGTCACCACTGTCCCAATTTTGCGCTCTTGTATCAAATGTGCTCATCTGCTTCCTTTTAGAGTTGTTGTATCCAGTATGGAGCATACTGTTGTTCTTGTTTTATGGTCGTTGTCCCGCCGTGACCGGGGTAGATGGTTTTGTCAAAATCAAGTTTTTGAAACTTTTGGAGTGACTTTTTCATATCTTGAGGGTTTGAGTATGGAAAGTCAGTCCGCCCGATGCTGCGTTCAAATATAAAGTCACCGCTAAACATAGCATCGTCAATCTCTATGGTAGAGCATCCCGGCGTGTGTCCCGGAAAATGACGAAACTTTACTTTGATGCCATCAAGCTCAAGCTCTTCATTACCATCTATGGTGACATCGGGAGTGGAGGGCGGCAGGTCTGGCATCCATGAAGAAGAGTTCAGGAGCATTACATCATCTTTTGGCGTGTAGAGTTTTACCCCAAGCTCTTTTTGCAACTCTGCGTTTGACCATACATGGTCAAAATGTCCATGAGTATTTAAAATGGCTATGGGGTTACTTACATTT
>JALUZQ010000251.1 GCA_027011725.1 Sulfurimonas sp.
GTACCAGAGATCGTAGATGCAAATGAGAACCTTGACGATACGCACTTTTACAAAGAGTTCAAAGACTCGAGCAATATCTTTCATGCTGCTATTTTAGATACAAAAGAAGACAAAAAAGTAGATGCCAAAACAAATACAAGTGAAGCGAATGTAACTGTTGTGCATGAAGCGAACATTACAGAAACTGAGATCGCTCCACTCATAGAAAATGAAAAAGAGATTACTCCCAATGAAATCATCATCGCTGATGACAATGCCAGCATAGTTGTAGAAGATGTCAATACCACAGATACAAATACTACACAAGCAATAGAACCTGCTGCTGAAGTACAAAAACAAGAAGCTGTGCAAGCAGCAGATATGCCTGTACAAACTAAAACATCACAAGAAAAAGATATGTTCGCCGTTTCTGCCCACAAGGTTTTTCTTAGAGACAAACCCGTCAATGGAAAAGTTGTAAATGTATGGATTATGGGACATAAGTTTACAGTAGCAGATGAAGTGATCAAAGATGGAAATATTTGGCTCAAAGTCGATGAGAATTGTCGTAAAGAGTGTAAAAAAGTTTCACAAGATTACTGGATCTCTAAACGTTTCGTTTCACAATTATAAGTAAAAACTATTATAAGGGTTATATAATTTAATTTGCATAATCCTTTCAAACGCGCTATAATTGTCACATATTTATCACACATAAGGAGTGTATATGTTAAAAAGTTTGTTTAAACGTATTAAGTCACAAAAAGGTATGAGCGGTGTTTTAGTTGCTCTTTTATTAGTTATTGTCGGTGTTGGTCTGGTTGCGGGTGTACAGTCATACATGCAAAGTGCATCAACTAAAATTCAAACCTCTGCAGACACAGCAATCGACAGTGCTACTCAAGCAGCATCTGGAACAGCAGGTAACTAATCTTAATGCGTTTAGAGAGAAGAGTATCAGAGTGAATCTTTCTCTTCTCTACCTCTCTCTTCTTTCTCCTTTTCTATTTTAATGTCCAACAAAAGACTCCTCGATCAATTCCGTGCTTTTTACTTCAAAAACTACCCTGAAGATATGGAGAAACAAATTGACTATTTTGCAATTTTTGGCGGGCTTAACTGGCAGATAGATACAAGCCAAGATATCGCTACCCTTGTACAGACACTCATTTTAGACAATTTTGCAGTTTTAAACGAAAAAATCAATGAAATCACACTTCAAAACGATGCAAATAAAAGACTGCTTAAAGCACTTGCTACGGGAGACAGACGCATATTTTCTGCGTTTAACAAAGCAGGACTCAACAATGGAAATGGCGGCGCTGCTTTGGCGTACTTTCAAGAAAAAGGCATTTTACAGTTAGAGTACTCTCGTGAAGAGCATCCTCGTAATCTTTACCCCAACAAAAAACTCAAAAAAGAAGAAGCAAGGTACCGCATCTCCCATAAGGTACTCTTCACACATCCTTTTATCCGGTTTTGGTTTTACTTCATTCAGCCGAATATAAAAAGTATTGTAGAGGGAGATTATAAGAAGGTATTACAAGAGCTTGCCATCAAACGTAACAGCTATACAAGTCTTGTCTATGAAGAACTCTCCGAAATTCTGCTGAACTATCATCTGCGTGATGCACACATCATCAGTTCAGGAAGCTACTGGGACGCAAAAACAGAGATAGATATACTGACGCTCACACAAAGCGGGAAGTTCTACATAGGGGAGTGTAAGTGGAAAAATCATAAGGTCAACAAAAAAGAGCTACACAAACTGAGTGAAAAGTGTAAAAAGCTTGGTATAGACCCCACACAAATCATTCTCTTTTCTAAGCGTGGATTTTCCAAAGAGTTAGAGCAGATGCAAGGTGCAAAACTCGCCCTCTACTCAAGTGATGATTTTCTAAGCCTGCTTAAAAAGAGTGACAAAAAGCGCGCCGTGGAAGATTTTATCTCTTAGGTATGTCAACTCACTATACGCAAGGCTTCATAGGCTTCTTGAAGCAGTTGAAACTTCTGCGTATAGTGCTGTACCATATTTGGATCATCATGAAAGACTGTATCGGGATGGTAGACCTTTACAAGTTTTTTATAGCTCTTTTTCAAAGCATCCTGCGAAGCACCGATAGGACACTCTAAAATAGTATAAAGATGTTTATTTGCCTCAACTTCACTCTCTTTGCAAAGGTCGCCAAAACTGTAATTTGCAAAATCAGAATAGAGCTTGGACATAAAATGGTTGTCATACACATAACGAATCTGATAGTGCAGAATGTGTCTTTTATTCAGCGTTCTCTCTAAGCGTCCTTTGGCTTTATAGTCACTCACATCTACCACCAAAGAGATATCAGTCCCTCTCTCAACATAGATTTCAAGTTGTGAGCGCATATAATTAAGCACCCAGGCATTGGGATTGTCAAGCGTTATAAGCACTGTATTTTTATCGTATGCATAGAGTTTCACTTCCACATTTTCCGGTTCGAGTTCTTTTTCAAGCTCCACCCTTATAGGCTGGTTTCCAAACTTGAGCATCGAACGCAAAAAGAAGCCATGGTCGAAGTCATACTTTTGTGCATGGTACTGACTGAGTTTAGAGAGAAACTCTACCCGCTCATCTTCAAGATCATCATTTCTCAAAACAAGTACAGCCTTGGAGAGAAAGAGCATACTTCTAGAGTGACGGTTTAAGAACTCTATCATCCACTTCGCATTTAAAGTTTCAAAATCAGTAGTAACTAAAATGAGATTATTTCGTAAAACAATATTCATACTTTTATTATAGCAATTTTAGTTCCAAAAAATTCAAATTACTTTCATTTTAATTATAGAAATTTTGAGTATAATTGCGAATATAATTAACCTACTAAGGATAAGATTTGCGCGAAAATATGAATGAAAAATGTGCTGTTGTCGGAATTTTTGGTCACGAAGAAGCTTCAAAGCTAGCTTATTTTTCTCTACATGCTCTGCAGCATCGTGGACAAGAAGCAGCCGGCATTAGCTCTGCAGATGGAGAAAAAGTACATACCATCAAAGACCGCGGACTTGTTATGAAGGTCTTTAATGAGGAGAATCTCAAAACACTCAAAGGGAGCAGTGCTATCGGCCATACTCGATACTCTACTGCCGGTGATGATTCTATTTTAGATGCGCAGCCAGTGTTTGCACGTTATGACCTTGGAGAAATGGCTATTGTTCATAATGGAAACCTGACAAACGCAGAAGAGGTTCGTAACAGACTTATCAAACGTGGTGCTATTTTTCAAACATTCATGGATACTGAAAATCTTATTCACCTCATAGCAAAAAGTGAAAAAGACCACCTTCTTGACAGAATCATTGATGCCGTACAAAAGATAGAAGGTGCTTTTTCACTTGTATTTTTAAGCCGTACAAAAATGTTCGCTATGCGCGACAGATTTGGTTTTCGTCCACTCAGCCTTGGAAGACTTCCAAATGGTGGCTACATTGTAGCAAGCGAGACCTGTGCATTTGACCTTGTCGGTGCAACATTTATTCGTGATGTTGAGCCGGGTGAGCTCTTAATATTTGAAGATAAAAAAGAGCCAATAAGCATAAAAATTTTTGAACCTACTCCGAAGCATTGTATATTTGAGTATGTCTATTTTGCACGTCCTGATTCCTCTGTGTTTGGACAGTCTGTATATGAAACAAGAAAAAATATGGGCAAAGAGCTAGCACTTATAGAGCCTGTTGAAGCCGATCTTGTCATACCTGTTCCTGATGGAGGCGTTCCAGCTGCCATTGGATACGCTCAGGCAAGTGGTATTCCTTATGAGATGGGAATTATGCGAAATCACTACATTGGGCGTACTTTCATCGAACCAACTCAAGAGATGCGTGACTTAAAAGTGAAAATGAAGCTCTCCCCTATGACAGACATCATCAAAGGGAAACGTGTGATTGTTGTCGATGACTCCATCGTTCGTGGAACAACATCACGCCGTATTATCAGAATGCTTAAAGAGGCAGGAGCAAGTGAGGTACATATGCGCGTCTCTTCTCCACCGACAACAGACCCATGTTTTTATGGTGTTGATACACCAAGCAAGGACAACCTTATCGCTGCAAATATGTCCACACAGGGCATCTGTGACTATATAGAAGCAGACTCACTTGCTTATCTCGATGAAGCATCACTTCTAAGAAGTGTAAACGCAGCAGCAGATGATGACAACTACTGTACAGCCTGTTTTACGGGAAAATACATCGTTTAATGCAGCAGATATACACATTTGGGAGTTACCTTAAAAATAAATTTGGTACAAAAGTTTACAAAGTCGGCATCAATATTTCGGGTTTCACCTGTCCAAATATTGATGGGACTGTTGCACGCGGCGGTTGTACTTTTTGTGAAAACGACTCCTTTTCTGCAAGTACGGACGAGGTAAAAGAGCTCAAAGGCTTTCACTTAAACCTCAACTCAAAAGAGAATCCTTTTTTAGAAAAACAACTCAAACAACTTGAAATTCAGTTCAATGCTATCTCCAAACGTCAAGCCAATGAATACGGGGCTGAGAAATTTTTAGTCTATTTCCAATCATTTACAAATACTTATGCTCCCTTTGAGACACTCAAGGCACTTTACGACAAAGCACTCTCATTTGAGAATGTTGTAGGGCTCAGCATTGGAACACGCTCAGACAGTATCACCGATGAGACGCTTGAATATCTGAGTGAACTGGCAAAAACAAAAGAGATCTGGATAGAGTTTGGCATACAATCTGTATATGATGAAACGCTTGATAAGATTAACCGTGGGCATGATGCACAAAATGTCAAAGAGTGGATAATAAAGTCTAAAGAGGCAGGTTTAAATGTCTGTGGACATCTTATATTTGGGCTTCCTGATGAAACGCAGCAGATGATGTTAGAGACTTCTAAACAGGCATATGAGTGGGGTATAGACTCAGTCAAGTACCATCCTTTATATGTTGTAAAGAAAACAGCACTTGCAAACGAATATATGCGTGGAGAATTTACACCTATTGATGAAGAACTATATCTTGACACTTTGGTCAAGTCCATTGAGATGAAGCCTGAAAATGTAAGCGTACAGCGTGTGACAGCAGGCATAGATGATGACTCCCTACTCGCTCCACAATGGTGTAGAAATAAGAATCAGCAAGTAAAGAATATAAACGCAGCACTTAAAAAGGTCGGACTAAAATACTAAATTTTAACGTCCTGTTACCTTTGTAAACTGTGCTACACTTCGAAAATAGGGTGGAAATCTAAAATGGACATAGAATCTATGTGCTTGTCCGGGTTTTAGGTTCCGAGCTACTATAAATTTTTTCACTATCGTCTGTGGCTTACTTTTATCTATGCCAAAACCGCTTGTGAAAAAGTCAAAGAAACCACTCGGTTTATAAAAGTTCCCACCCTTGACATTTCCGGTTGCATGCCCTTTGTTGACAAGTTTTATCTCAAGTGTTACCTTCCCTATGGGGTAGTTACCTACATTCTTCACAACACCTGTATACGATATACGTTCCACACTCAGAAGTCGCTTATTCTTCAGCTCATACAACTTTACCTGTTTTGTATA
>JALUZQ010000252.1 GCA_027011725.1 Sulfurimonas sp.
GCATAATGTTAAGTACCATACCGTTGATGTGATAGCCCCAAGAGCGGTAGATTATCCAGTCTGTAAGCAGTAGTATGTTTGTAAGAGTAAAGATAAAGGCTAGCACATACTTAATGAGATTTGAAAATCTAAAAAAAGCACGAAATAGAATGTAGTAAATCAAATAGAGTGTAGCAGATGTTGAAATAAGTGCAAAAAGCGTAAAAATAAAACTAAAAAGAGTGTACTTCTCTTGAAAAACCAAAAAAAGTAGAGAGAGTAGGGCTGTAATGATCAGGTTTATTTTAAAGTAGATTGAGATTTTGGTTGATGTCATAAAATGCCTTGTTTTTATATGTCTATTCTGTGTATATAGAAGTAAGATTTAAGAGCCGCATTATACTAATAACAAGATTAAAAAGCTATAATACGCTTACTTAAATGTAACGAGGAGTGGAAGTGGATATACCTTTGCATGTGAGATTGAGGCGAAAGTTAAAGCTGATTCTTGGCAGGTTTTTACGTTTTTTTTCTCCTGAACCATCTTCTGAAGTTATCGCTCCAAAGCGTGTAAAAAATATTCTTATTATTCGAATTAACTATCGCATCGGAAATATGCTTTTTACTACGCCACTTATTCAACAACTTCAGAACTCTTTCCCTGATGCAAAAATTGATGTTCTCATTGGTGCTTCTTTTACAAAAAATCTTTTTAGCGGTTTTGAAAATATTGAGAATATCTATGATTTTCCTCGCGCATTGCTCAAGCATCCCGTGGAGCTTTTTCGTTATGTAAAACAGCTGAGAAGTAAAAAATATGATGTGGTACTCAATCTCAATGGTAACTCTTCGAGTGACCGTTTGGCAACACTTCTAGCAAAGTCAAGCTATAAGGTCGCATTTTGTAATGACATGACTTTTACACCAGTCAACAGATGTGTAAAGAGAGAAAATAAAGATGTACGCCATGAGGCTCTCAAGCCTTTGGAGTTGATGAAGATTTTTAACCTCTCACCTAATTATGACCTGAAGCTCTCCATCGCTTTATCTGAGAAAGAATTACAATGGGGTAAAGAAGAACTTTCCAAGTTAGTCAATAAAGATGACAAGAGAGTTTTTGCGATCTTTAGAAATGCACGTTTTGACAAGCTCATTGATGATGAGTATTGGAAAGAATTGGTGCAATCTCTGAAAAAAATGGATGAAAAGATTCTCTTTGTAGATATTCTCTCTCCAGATGTGCCTGTAAAGCTTTCTAATGAGTTTGTAGCATACTCCCAAAAAGATTTACGTAAACTTGCTGCGTTTATGGCTAATTTAGATGCTTTTATATGCGCCGATACGGGGCCTATGCATTTAGCAAGTGCAAGTGGAGTTCCTACCATTGCGCTTTTTAAAACAACTGCTCCAGCGCTTTATGGAACACTCAAAGAGAGTGATAAATCTTTAGAGATGGGTGAAAAATCTGCTCAAGAAGTAGCAAAAGAGATATTAGAACATTTACATCCAGTAGTTTAGAGACCCACTTTTTTTGTTTTACTTGCTGCGACAAAGATACCGCTAAAGAGTGTAAACAGGGCAAGTGGAAACTCTAGCGCGAACATTTGTTCAAACATACAGGCAATCATAAATACTATGATGAAGATATATTTTAGATTATTAAGTTCTCTATCTCCAATAGGAAGTTTTGCAAGTCTGTAAAAGATGTGAAGAAAGAGGATAAGTCCGATTGTGCCCATTTGAATAAGATAGGTCACATAGCTGTTATGGTAGTGCTTTATATTATACAGGAGTGGGCCATATTCGGGATGAAAGGTTTTGAGCTCCGGCATCGTTGTATCTATTTTCTCTTTTAAAGCATACATTTCAGAACCCATTCCAACGCCTAAAAGTGGATGGTCTTGAAAAATTTTGCTGGCAACCATCCAGGCCCCCAGACGTGTACCAAAGGAGCTGGCATACATTTGGTTCGTATTTGACTCTATCTGTGTGAGTGCACTCATAGTCGTATGAAGACGCGATTGGAAGGTAGGGCTTAAGTAGTAAGCGGTAGTAAAAAGCAGAGTACTTAAAAGAGCAATAGAAAAAATAGCAACAAGCTTGTTTTTCATATTTATGATGCCAACTACAAAAAGACCGATGACAAATGCGAGCTGTCCTGTCCTTCCTCCATTTATAAAAAGGTTCGAGGTCGTCATTAAAAAGTAGATAAAGTAAAATACTCTTAATTTGAGCTCTTCTTCAAAGAAAAACCGGTTAAGCAAGAGCAGTGAGGTCACAGCAAGAAAAGTTGAGTAGTGAATATGGTTCATAAAAGGGCTGGGATCAAGAGATGTCTTATGGTTGAACGTCCATATATCTAAAAATATACCATAAGAGAGTATCTCGCTGATGAGCATTCCAAAAAGAAACGCAGAAATTATCTTTGGAATATTTTCGGTTTTGACATAGGTGACAAAAGCAAACAGAGGGAGAAGAACCCAGTAGTGGCGTAAGTATTTTAGCCCATGTATAAAGTATTCGCTCCATAACAAAGAGAGTGTACTAAAGAGTAAGAAAATAGCCCAAGCAAGAATAAAAGGATTTTTTAAAGCATTGAAAAAGCGCTCTTTGAGACCGCTATCAAGAAGCCATAAAACAAAAAGTAAAATAGAAAAAAGAGAAACGGCAGCTCGTGAGAGAGGAAGCGTAAAAGCATAAGCCAATACAAGATAGTTTATGCTTTTTTCAACAGGGATTTTTCTTAGTAGATCGTTCACTCGCAAACTCCATTTTTAATGAATGTCGATTATATAAAAAGAAGCCTTAAAATTGGCAGCTTCAGAGTTCTTAATCACTTTATTAGTATTTTTTAGAGATAATCGCAGTTATTAAACTCGTTTTTAAATCAATATAAATGGATGAAAATGTTAGATTTTGCAAAATTTACAAAGTACTCAAAACCCGGTCCTCGCTACACTTCTTACCCTACAGCTTTAGAATTTAAAGATGAATTCAAATATGATGAATACATTAAAAAATTAGAATCTCAAGATAGCAAGCGCCCTTTGAGTCTCTACTTTCATCTTCCGTTTTGTAAAAATGCCTGCTATTTTTGTGGGTGTAATGTTGTTTTTACCTCAAAAGAAGACAAAATGGTTCGTTATATTGACTACCTTAAACGTGAACTTAAAATCCTTTCACAGCACCTTGATATGAAACGTGATGTCATTCAGATGCATTTTGGCGGAGGAACTCCGACATTCTTTTCAGCTGCGCAGCTTGATGAGATCATTAGTGAAATTAAATCTTATTTTCCAAACTTTATAGAGGGTGCAGAGATCTCATGTGAGATTGATCCTCGTCACATCAATGAAGAGCAGATGAAAGTGATGGCTTCACATGGCTTTAACCGTGTGAGTTTTGGTATTCAAGATTTTAATGAAAAAGTACAGGTCGCAATACACCGTGTGCAACCATACAATGTGACAAAAGATGCAATGGACTTGGCAAGAAAATACAATATGGAGTCAGTTAATACCGACCTTATCTACGGGCTTCCTTTCCAGACACTTGAGACCTTTAAAGAGACGCTCTCTCTTGCATTGACGCTGAATCCTGACAGATTTGCAGTTTTTAACTACGCTCATGTTCCATGGCTTAAAAAGACAATGCGTAAGATAGATGAGACAACGCTGCCTCGTCCGGATGAAAAATTACAGATTATGCAATATACCATAAACTTTTTAACGAAGAACGGCTACAAAATGATAGGAATGGATCACTTCGCAAAACCTGAAGATGAACTCTTTAAAGCCATAGAAAAAGGCGAACTGCATAGAAACTTCCAAGGCTATACGACTAAAGGCGGCGCAGACCTTATAGGTGTCGGGCTTACTTCCATTGGTGAGGGTGTGGATTACTATGCTCAGAACTTTAAAGATATGCCATCGTATGAAGCTGCCATCGATACAGGAAAACTACCCTTTGAGCGTGGTGTAGCGCTGAATGAAGATGATATGATCCGTCAGTATGTCATTATGGAGTTGATGAGTAACTTCAAACTTGACATTAAAAGATTTGAAAAACTCTACAATGTGAACTTCAAAGAGTACTTTGCAGATGCCCTAGAAGGACTCAAACCTTTTGTGGATGATGAGCTTGTAACTATCAGCGATGATAAAATAGAGTGCTCTGAAACAGGAACATTGCTGATAAGAAACATTGCTATGCCGTTTGATGCTTATATGAAACGCCATGCAAGCAGCGATAAAACATTTTCTAAAACGGTGTAAGAGATGAGTAAAAAACCAGAAGATATTTTTAGTTTTGATGAGATCGCCGATGATTGTGTGAAGTGCGGAAAGTGTATTCCTGTTTGTACCATTCATAATGTAAACGCAGATGAAGTGACCTCTCCACGTGGATTTATTGACCTTCTAGGGGCGTATAAACGTGGTAATTTAGAGCTTGACAAAACTGCGAAAGATATATTTGAGAGCTGTTTTTTATGTACGAACTGTGTGGATGTCTGTCCAAAATCACTCCCGACAGATATGATAATAGAACAGGTTCGCAGCGATATAGCTCAGAAATATGGCATCGCATGGTATAAAAAAGCATTTTTTCTACTGCTTCGTCACCGTTGGCTCAATGACCTTGCGTTTAAGATGGGTTGGGTATTTCAGACCTGTGGATTTAAAATAAAAGCCGACATCGACTCTATGCACTCGCGTTTTAACATCCCTATGTTAAAAGCGGACAGACTCCTGCCAAGTTTGAAAAAAACCTCTTTTTTAAATGCACACCCTGAAAATATCTCTAATGGCGGTAAACGCAAGGTGGCAATATTTATTGGCTGTTTAGGAAATTACAACTTTAGAAATATTGGGGATTCTCTTTTAGAGATTTTAGAGACACTTGAAATAGACGCATTTTTGGCAAAAAGCCAGAAGTGTTGTTCTGCACCTGCTTACTTTACGGGTGATTTTGATACGGTTGATTATAATGCGAAGTTTAACATCGAGTATTTTGAAAAATTTGCTGATGATGTAGAGGCTATTTTAGTGCCCGAAGCTACCTGTTCTGCTATGCTCAAAATTGATTATGAGCACTACTTCCACGACCAACCGGAGTGGAAAGAGCGCGCAAGAAAAGTGATGAAAAAAGTCTTTATGGCGACGGAGTGGCTCCAACACCATACCGAACTTGAGAAAATTTTGGCACAAAAAGAACAGCTGCCAAATATTGTCACCTATCATGACCCTTGTCATGCAAGAAAGATGCAAGGCATCCATGAAGAGCCGCGCAGTCTCATTCGTCAAAATTATAAAATAGTCGAGATGAGCGATCCAAACAGATGTTGTGGATTTGGTGGTGTTACGATGCAGTCTGAGAAGTACCATTTTGCAAAAGCAGCAGGCGCACCAAAAGCTGCGATGATCAAAGAAACAGGCGCTGAAATAGTCAGTGCTGAGTGTTCAGCGTGTCGTATGCAGATAAATGCCTCTATGAACTATGCAGAGGTTGAGACGGTCTTTAAAAATCCTATAGAGCTTATTGCAGAGGCTTTGAGA
>JALUZQ010000253.1 GCA_027011725.1 Sulfurimonas sp.
CAACCTCTATAAAGCCTTTGTTCTCTATATGCTCTGCATGGTAAACATACAGTCGCGGCAGATAAAAAAGCACTGCAAACCATGAGATGACCGAAACGACATGAAACCATAAAATCCAATTATATAACATCTATTTTCCTAAAAGTTTTTTTCTATATAAAAACCGACATAATTTGAGCCACCATGCCGAACATTGTTGATAAGACCAAAAATACCTGAACGGTGTTTTATAAGTGCTCCTACATACAACTCTTCAAAAGTCTTTGAACCAATTAACCTAGCAAAATCAAAATCAAAACTCACATCAAGATAATTTAAAAAATGAGAGTTGTTGTCATTGTGTGCTTCAGCATCTTCGCGTTCTACTTCTAAAATGCCACTCGTATAAGAACCGCCCTCACCAAATCCGACACGTACCCTGTTGCTCCAAAAATCAATGTTGTAATACGCCTTGATATAAAAAGTCATTTCGTATATAGGATCAAGGAAAGGGTTTTGTTCAAAATAGGCAAGTCCACTTTTGAGATAAAAATCAAAAGGAAGAGAGTCATTGGAAGCTTTGAGAAGATAACCAAAGTCTGCAGCATATACATTTGAATTAGGCTGAAACTTTCCAATATCCCCCGTCATAATCTGACCAAAATCATAATCAGTGGCTACTGCAGAAGCCACTCGTAAAGAGTAGAATGGCGCTGCAATAAGGTTTAACGCAAACAACAGTAAAAATAAAATTTTCAACGAACAGCTGCCCTACGCTTCTACAGGTTCAAGTTCTTTGATAGAAACATTCTTATGGTCTGTCACTCTATCATGCAGACGACGAAGTGCTTTTTCTGCTCTATCTACTGCAATGTCGATTCCCGCATCTAAAACTTCATCTTCTTGAGTAATAATAATAGGCTCTGCATGAGCAACATGGATTTCAAACTCAACAAGTACACCTTTTTTTTGAGCACTTAAATTGCAGTGAACACTTGTAATATCTAAAGAGTATTTTTTAAATGCTTCCACAGCGTGTTCAATATGCGCTTTTGTTGCATCACTAAGTTTTAAATCTTTTGCACGTATTTGTAAGTTCATCATAAATCCTTTTTAAAGCCCTCAGGCTCACGTATGTTTACGTACATAATAACAAAATAAAGCTGAGATGGGTATAATACGCGCTAAAAAACGAGGATTCTTTATTATGCGCGTATTAACCGGTATTCAGCCATCAGGTGATTTACATATTGGCAATTACTTTGGTTCTATCAAACAGATGGTAGATGCACAAAAAGACAACGACACTTTCGCTTTTATAGCCAATTACCACGCTATGAGCAGCGGTAACGGAGGAGCAAGACTCGCAGAGCTTACTATGCAGACAGCAACTGACTTTCTCTCACTCGGAATCGACCCTGAGAAATCAACTTTTTGGGTACAATCAGATGTAAAAGATGTGCTTGAGCTTTACTGGGTACTCTCTGCGTTTACCCCTATGGGACTCTTAGAGCGCGCACACAGCTATAAAGACAAAGTAGCAAAAGGCATCTCTGCAAACCATTCACTCTTCTCTTATCCTGTTTTAATGGCTGCAGATATTTTACTCTACTCTCCCGACATCATCCCCGTTGGAAAAGACCAGATACAACACGTTGAAATTGCGCGTGATATCGCCATCAAGTTCAACAACGAATATGGAGAGGTCTTTAAACTTCCGGAGTTTAAAATAGAAGAAAATGTTGCCACAGTTCCCGGAACTGACGGACAGAAAATGTCAAAAAGTTACAAAAATACGGTCAATATTTTTGGCGAAGAGAAAAAACAACTCAAAACCATTAAAAAAATCGTCACTGAACCTGTACCACTTGAAGAACCGAAAGAGTATGAGAACTGTAATGTTTATAATATGGCAAAACTCTTTTTAAATGAAGATGAGTGTAAAGAGCTTCAAGCGCGTTATAAACGCGGTGGAGAGGGTCATGGACACTTCAAACTCTACCTGCATGAAGTCATTTGGGACTATTTTGCACCATATAGAGAGAAGAGAGAGTACTACATGCAGCATCAAGATGAAGTGCGTGACATACTAAACGCAGGAGCACAAAAAGCTCAGACAATAGCAACGCCACTGATAGAACAGATTCGTTCTCTTACAGGAATAAGATACTAAAGAGTATCTTATTTTTTAAGTTTCAAAACCTTTGAGACTATAAACATCTTTTGAAAAAAGATAGCCTCTTTAAGATCTAAAAGGTCTCTCACCTCATCATTAACGAGACGATAATAAACCTTCACTTCTACGCTGTCTGCTCCTTTTAGTAGAGGCAGGCGCAAAATCTTTTTGCCATGTGCGGGAATGCTCATATCTGCACTCTGTTTACGCGCTAAATGTGCAGTTGATATTTTATTGCGTTTGCGTTTATATGTTCTTGTCAAAGAGATACTCTTCTCTTTGAGAACTTTTGTCCCTTTTTTATAGCTCACTTCCACTACAATCTCTCGTGAACCGTATCCACTCGGCAGGTTGTGCGGCTGAGGATTGTAGAGTTCTACTGTAAGCGTTCGCTTTGTAGCTTGGAGCTTTAACGCAAGTGCATTTCTCCACATTGATGCGAAATGTGCCCCTTTGAAGCCATGATTACGTACCATTCTTTGGCGTGCTTTGCCATTGTACATTTTATACGTTGAGGCATAATCTTTATGTCTTTTTCCCATATGACAATCAACACACTTTTTCTTACCCTTATATTCACTCTGCATATCGGTAAATACAAGACCACTCACACTTCTGTCATTTGCATGACAGACAAAGCAGAGCTTATTTGGATTGGTAGTCATAAACTCATGAGACTGCACTTTATGATACGGTGACTTTGCATCTTTAAAAGGCCCCGTCATAAGACCGTTCTTTGTCCACTCTACTCTATTGATACCGCGCTTTGTTTTGTCATACTCATCATGGATCTTATCGACATTGTGACATACAACACAGTTAATACCCTCACTAATTGCTTTGTCATTGACTGCTTTTTCAACTTTTGAACCTTTTGCAAGTCCCATGACCGAAGCTATCTCATAATCTTCACCCGTTTTTGTCACAGAAATGCGCGGGTTATGGCAAGTCGCGCACTCCACTTTCACTGCGTTTAGACTACGGTGTGTTTTACGACTGACATACTCTAAACTCTTGCGAAAATACTCATCTTTTGCAAAATGACTCTTTGCATGCCATGAATGACTCCACTCATCTACTATCCGCTTATGGCAGACCTTACATTTAAGAGATGATTCATATTTCTCACTGATTTTTACAACTTTCGCTCCAAAAAGTGAACTGAGTACCAATGTTATCAGTAAGAAAACTTTCATCTCTTATCCCCTTTGTCTGTCAAGCCAGACCATAAGCCCTTTTTGAGCATGCAGACGATTTTCCGCTTCAGAGAAGACAACATCAGCATGATTTTCCAAAAGTTCTTCGCTCACCTCTTGTCCTCGATATGCTGGCAGACAGTGCAGAAACTTCGCATCTTTATCAGCAAGACACATCATCAGTCCATCAACCATAAAGCCTTCAAAGTCTTTAATGCGCTGCTCTTTTTCATCCTCTTGTCCCATAGATGCCCAGGTATCAGTCGTCACGATTGTCGCACCGCGTACTGCCTCTTTCGGGTCATTCATCACTTTTATGACAGCACCGCTTGTCTTTGCAATATCAAGTGCATCACGAAGTACCGCTTCGTCCACTTCATACCCTTTTGGCGTTGCTATGCGCAGTTCAAACCCAAGTTTTGCAGCAAGCATCAGCCATGAGTTGGTCATATTGTTTCCATCACCAATGTAAGCCACTACAGCATTTTCAGCCACTCCATACTCTATCATCGTCATATAGTCAGCCAAAAGCTGTACGGGATGGTAGGTATCTGTCAAACCGTTGATGACAGGCACTTTTGAGTATTTTGCGAACTCCTCTATCATAGAGTGCTCAAAAGTTCTTATCATAACCATATCACACATAGAGGAGATAACGCGCGCCGTATCTTTTACAGGCTCGCCGCGTCCAAGATGAATATCTCTGTTTGAGAGAAAAAGGGCATGCCCTCCGAGTTGAAACATTCCGGTCTCAAAACTGACACGTGTACGTGTTGAGCTCTTCTCAAAAATCATAGCAAGCGTTTGCATCTCAAGTTCTTTCTTATAGACACCCGCTTTTAGATCTTTTTTTATCTCTAAACCCAGATCAATAATCTCTAAAATCTCTTCTTTGCTGTAGTCTTTGAGTGTTAAAAAATGTCTCACAATAAATTCCTAAATCTTTGTTTTGTATATTCTAACTATACTTTTCTTTAAATTAACTTCTTTGGAGCATCGCTGCTACCTCTTTTGCATGATAAGAGATGATTATATCAGCTCCGGCACGTTTAAAGCCTATCATCGTCTCCATCACAACACGCTCATAATCTATGAGATCATTCATCCCTGCAAATTTAAGCATCGCATACTCGCCACTTACATTGTAAACAGCCATCGGCAATGTCGTGCTATCTTTTATCTCTCTGACTATATCAAGGTATGCAAGAGCCGGTTTTACCATTAAGATGTCAGCACCCTGCGCTTCATCACTAATGCTCTCTGCTATTGCTTCACGGCGGTTTGCAGGGTCCATTTGGTAACTTGCACGGTCTCCAAAGCTCGGCGTTGACTCTGCTACATCACGGAATGGTCCGTAGTACCCGGAAGCAAATTTCGTTGAGTACGCCATTATAGGCAAGTTCTCAAACCCTGCTCTGTCAAGTGAAGTGCGAAGTGTCTCAATGATGCCATCCATCATTCCTGAGGGCGCTATCATATCTGCTCCCGCTTTTGCATGAATGATCGCCTGCTGCCCTGATATCTCAAGTGTCGCGTCATTGTTGACTGTTTCATGCTCTTCATCAATGATGCCGCAGTGCCCGTGGTCTGTGTACTCACAAAAACATAAATCGGTCACGACAAACATATCAGGATGTGCTTTTTTAATTTCACGCACAGCCGAAGCGATGATGCCATGCTCGCAAAGTGCATCACTTCCTATGGAGTCCTTCACATCAGGAATACCAAAAAGAATGATAGAGTAAAGCCCTAAACTTTTAAGGGTCTCACACTCTTTTATCGCTTCATCAATACTCATCTGATAGACACCCGGCATAGAAGCTACTTCTGTTTTTATTCCCTCACCGCTTCTTATAAAAAGTGGGTAGATAAAATCATCTACACTGACATGAGTCTCTCTTACAAGAGCACGCAGGTGCTTATTTAAACGAGTTCGACGAAATCTTTGAAACATTTTTCAACCTTTATCTTTAGTAAATTTTCGCTATAATATTTTCTTAACAAATATTTTACCCATTTAAAGATTAAAGAATGAATATAGAAATTTCAGAAGTAGCAAATTTACCCTCAAGATTTGGTGATTTTCAAGTCAAAGCATTTAAAGAGGGACAAAAAGAACACCTTGTCATTATGGCAAAAGAGCTTGCAGATGTTCCCGTTGTTCGTGTACACTCGGAGTGTTTGACGGGTGATGCCATAGGAAGTTTAAAGTGCGACTGCCGTGACCAGCTTGAGTATGGTCTGAAGATGGCGAATGAAACAGGCGGTATGGTCATTTACCTGCGTCAAGAGGGGCGCGACATAGGACTGCTCAACAAAATCAACGCCTATGCCCTGCAGGACAAAGGGCTCAATACCGTAGAAGCGAACCACCAGCTCGGTTTTGCGGCAGATGAGAGAACCTACGAGGTTGTAACTTTTATTTTAAACTATTATAATATTAAAAAGATAAAACTTTTAACGAACAACCCCGATAAAATAAACTCCATAAGCGGGGTGGAAATAGTAGAACGTATTCCCATTGTTATGGCAGCAAATGAGCATAACAATGCTTACTTAAACGTCAAACGTGATGAAATGGGGCATATGCTTCCAAAGGATTAAAATAGATGCCGATTGATATAGAAAAAGATGATGTTGAAACTGCCCTACGCAAACTCAATGCTCGTGAGGGTAGTTTTCG
Source organism: Sulfurimonas sp. (assembly GCA_027011725.1). Lineage (GTDB taxonomy): Bacteria > Campylobacterota > Campylobacteria > Campylobacterales > Sulfurimonadaceae > Sulfurimonas. Next base: position 6,035 of record JALUZQ010000253.1, read on the forward strand.
ACTCCTAGAACAGATCAATAAACTAGGAAGCTGGGAAGTTGACCTCAAAACACATAAGTCAATTTGGTCTGAGAACAGCTACCGTTTATATGATATAGAACCTTTTTCTATCGAGCCGACTTTAGAGTATTTTCTAAACCATCTTCTTCCTGAGTATCTCCCCCGAGCACAACAAAAAATAAAAGAACTCCTCGCTACACACGAAGCCCTTACCTTTCAAGGAAAGATCCGAAGTGAAACAGGGGTCGTTAAAGATATTCTCATCAATGCTCAGGCTCTTTTTGATGCCAATGGCATCGCTCTCAAGCTCGTAGGAACTACACAGGACATCACAGCGAAGGTAAAACTAGAACAGAAATCTCAAGAACTTAGTTCCATCATTGAGAACTCCGCGAGTGAAATCTATGTCGTTGACTATATGAATGACAAGTACCTTTATGTCAACAAAGCAGCATGTGATGCCCTTGGTTACACAAAAGAGGAGCTTTTAAAGCTCACTATATTTGATATAAATAAAGAGCTCACTCCTGAAATGGTCGAGCACTTAAAAAACAGCTATGAGATCACAAAACGTCCTTATATTTCAAACCAAAGTATTCATACTCGAAAAGATGGGACAAGTTACCATGTACAGTCGCACATTCAAAAGATCTATTATGATTCCAAAGAGGCATATGTAATTTTTGACACGGATGTTACGCAAAATATTTTAGTCTCTGAGCTTGTTGAGAAACAATCCAAAATGCTCCAACATCAAGCCAATCATGACCCATTGACAGACTTACCAAATAGAACACAATTCCAACAAAAGCTAAGTGATGCCATTGCAAATGCGAAAAAACATAATACGACCTTTGCTCTGTTCTTTCTCGACCTTGACCATTTTAAAGACATAAACGACTCTTTAGGGCATCATGTCGGAGATGTTGTACTCAAAGAGTTTGCAAAAAGACTCAAAGAGTCTATTCGCCATGAAGATACGCTTGCAAGACTTGGCGGTGATGAGTTTACCATTATCTTACATAATATAGAGAAGCTGACCGATATCTCCACAGTGGCAAACAAAATCATCACGGCAATGCAGACACCTATTCCAATAGCATCGAACGAACTCCATATTACAACAAGTATTGGTATCTCTATATATCCCGAACATGCACAGGACAAAAGTAACCTCTTAAAGTTTGCCGATACTGCAATGTATAAGGCCAAGGCAAAAGGCCGTAACACCTACCAGCTCTTCTCAGCGGGAATGTCCGCACATGCTTACAAAAGGGTCATTATGGAGAACTCTTTGCGTATCGCCATCAAAGAGGAACAATTCCGTGTCTATTACCAACCGCAGATAAACACCATTGATGAGCAGCTCAGAGGAATGGAAGCACTTGTACGTTGGAAACATCCGACTATGGGGCTCGTCTCTCCTATGGACTTTATTCCCCTCGCAGAAGAGCTTGGACTCATTGTCGAAATAGACCGCATAGTGATGAAACAGGCTATGAAGCAGTTTGCCCTCTGGTACAAGAACAGGCTCTACCCTGGAAAGCTCTCACTCAACCTTGCCATGCAACAGCTGCATAAAAGTGATTTTAGCACTGTTTTGTTTGAGACAATGGCGCAGTGTGACTTTAAAAAAGAGTGGCTTGAACTTGAAGTGACCGAAACGCAGGTTATGAGTAACCCGGAACTCTCCATTAAAAGGCTCAAACAGATTCATGCAAATGGTATAGATATCTCAGTAGATGACTTTGGAACAGGCTACTCTTCGCTCTCATACCTCAAGAAACTTCCGCTCAGCAAGCTCAAAATAGACAAATCGTTCATCAATGATATTCCAAAAGATGAAGATGACATTGCCATTACAAAGGCTATTATTGCACTGGCAAAGAGTCTGAACCTTGGACTTATTGCAGAGGGTGTTGAAACGCAGGAGCAAAAAGAGTTTTTACTTGAAAACGGCTGTGAGTGCATACAGGGGTATCTCTACTCCAAACCACTGCCCGCTGATGAGATGACAAAGTTTTTACAGACCTTTTAGAGTTGAATGGAACTTCGCTTCGCTTGTTGCCATCATACGGCGTTGTGACTTTTCAAGCATTTTGAGCAGCTGCTTTGTATTTGCCTCTAAATCAACATAATAGGCTTTTGCCTTGTCTATGGTAAGTGTGTCTATGCTACTTTTTTGAAAGACCTTTGCAAAAAAGCCCTCTCTCTTTTTAGGTATTAAGAGTGCATATATCTTAGCATATTCGACATGCCATGCCTCGTGTGCCCTGTCTAGCTCCTCATAAAACTGTAGTCCCAAAATACTCACTATAAAATCTTTTTGTTCTCCATACAACCATTTTCCGAAGGTACACTGCATTTTTGAAACACTGGTCGGGTTCTCAACGCTCATACCACGAAGCATTAGATCGATCTTTTTCATCTGTTCAATATGTGCTAATCGTGCCTTCTCTATAGCCTCTAATGTTTGTGATTTTGTCATTTATGCTCACCTTGCATATCAAATTGCTCTATTATTGCATAAAATTAATAAACATCATTATATAATTTGTTTTATTTTACCAAAGGAGTAAATTTGAGACATCCAGAACCGATTTATCATGAAATCACACTTGATCCCAAACGATACATTGTCTCTAAAACAGATCCAAAAGGTATTATTGAGTATGGAAATGACTACTTTGTAGAGATCTCCGGCTACTCAGAGAGCGAACTCATCGGACAACCCCACTCCATCATCAGACATCCTGATATGCCAAAGATTGTCTTTAAAATGATGTGGGACCGTATAAACAAAGCACAGAATATCATCGCTGTTGTCAAGAACCTTGCAAAGGATGGAAGTTTCTACTGGGTCGTGACCGAGTTTGAACCCAAGGTCGACCCTATCACAAACGATATTATCTCACATACTGCGTTTAGAAAAGCAGCGCCAAGAGATGCCATAAAGACCATAGAACCCATATATGCAAAACTTCTTGAAATAGAAGAAAAAGGCGGTATGGAAGCGAGTGAGAAGTATCTGCGCGGCTTTTTGGAAGAAAAAGGAATGACCTATGATGAGTACATCGACGGTGTGGTCGGAAACAAAGGGATTTTTAAAATCTTTTTTACTATGATGAAAAAACTCTTCTCCTAAGGATACTGATTGAACTTAAAAGATGCACTACAAAACGCAGCACTTGAGCTGCCTGAAAACTTTTTTGCAAATGTGCAAAAATATAAAGAGCACCTCCACAAATGGAACAAGATCCACAACCTCACCGGTGCAAAAGATGAAAACACGCTCAATAATTTCATTTATGACGCTGTCTACCCTGTCAAGTTTCTCCCTCAAGTGAACTCTTTAATGGACATAGGAACGGGCGCAGGATTTCCGGGAATGATGCTTGCCTTTGCACTGCCGCAAACACAGGTCACACTCGTAGAACCTCTAAGCAAACGGGCAAGTTTTTTGCAGTTCATCAAAGCAGACCTTGGGCTTGACAATGTTCGTGTAGTGAAAAAACGGGTCGAAGAGATGGATGCCGAGCACTTTGACCTCATCACTTCACGCGCCGTAACGGACACAAAAATGCTGCTCAAACTCAGCGAAAAATTCCGTGATGCCAACTCTAAACTGCTCTTTTACAAAGGCGAAAAGGTCTTCGATGAGATGAATGATGTCACAGAAGGAATGGAGTATAAAATCATCGAAAAAGAAAACAGACACTACCTACTTCTAGGAGAAGAACTATGATACTAAAAATTTTACTTATCGCAGCTGTCATCGCAGCTGTTTACTTTATGTTTTTTAAGACAAAGCCTGCTGTGCAAAAAAGTACAAAAAAAGAGCCAAAGAGAAAACCGACAGCTGCTGATGTGAACGATATGACAGAGTGTGCTACCTGTGGTGTCTATGTTGAAGTAAAAGAGGCGATTTTGAGTAATGGAAAATACTACTGCTCAAGAGAGTGTCTTAAAAAGGCAAACTAATGCTCTTTTTTGGTCATAGATTTATAGAGAGTGAGAAGTTTTATCATGTTTTTGACATCGATGCCATCCTTACCACTCCACCTGCCTCTACACTCTATGTAGAATTTAGTGAAAGTAATTTAGACATCATCGACTATATGCAGCAAAACCAACTGCGTTTTGCACTCAAGGTCTCTAGCATCACCCAAGTCGTTTATGCTGCTGCACTAAACGCAGCCTATATTGTTGTGGAGAGTGATTTGGCAAAGAGTGCCCAAAGCATAGCCGAGAGCTACCTCTTTGATGCAAAAATACTTGCACACATCGAAAAAGAAGATGAAATAGAAGAGCTTGCCCTTTTAGGCATCGATGGAGTGATTTGTCCAAGTGCAGTTGTACGGGTAAATGCTTAACCCTCTACTACACTGCGTTTGAGATAGCCTTTGAGTGAGGTAAGTATCTCATAACTGATGGTCTTTGCATATTTAGCTGCAACACGAGCATCATTAAAGATCAAAAGCTCCTCTGCCTCACTTAAAAAAGAGCTGTTGTCCATTGAAATTCGCCCTGCTATATGAATATTTTGCGGTGTGACATACTCATTTGAGCAAGCACGTAAAAAACCATCTCCATATCCACAATCATAGTTACTTACGACACATTTTGCATCTGCTTTATAGGTCGCGCTGTACCCCACACATGCACCTGCGTTTAAGGTACGCGAAGAGAGTTTTCGTGCATAAAGGCTCAGTACCGGTTGGAGTTTTTCTTGCACCCCGTAGTCTTCGAGCTCCAAACAGCCATAGGCAGCTATGCCCACACGTGCCATATCATCTTCTAACCTTCCCTCCCGAAAGAGAGCTGCGGAGTTACAGGAGTGAAAACGCAAAGTTTCGAAATTATGCTCATTTGCAAGTGCTGTTGCCTCTTTTTTTATCTGCTCAAAGTTACTCTTTTGCAACTCATAAAATTCATTCTCTTCATCAGCCGAACTGTGATGCGTAAAAACGGCCTCAAGCTCTAAGCCCTGCGTTTGTATCATCCTAAACACAGTGCCAAGCTCATCCATCTCTACACCGTTTCTGTTCATGCCGCTGTTCACTTTTAACTCTACTTTTGTACCCTTTGCAAACTTCTCAATCTGTGCTGTGTCATTGATGGTGTAGCGTATCTTTTCACTTGGCACTTTTGGTATATCGGCAAGTACCAAGATGTACTCAAAAAGATGCTCTATTGCCGCTGCTTCTGCGTTTGAGCGAACTACTACTTTAGTGATGCCATACTCCTGTGCGAGTTGTGCGATCTCCAAAAGTCCGTGTCCATAGGCATTATCCTTTAAAACAAGAGCAATTTTATCTTTGCCACAAGTGAGTTGCGCGATAATGTCAAGATTATTAAAAAAATGGGTTTTATTGAGAGTTATGTAAGCCATGGGAGAATTATACACTATGTTTGGGCACAAAAAACTAATTGCAGAGTTTGAAAAACAATCTTTTACACAAATCATCTTCCCCCATCCAAAAACAGACTGGGCAGAGTACTTGCAAGAGGCACAGGCAACATTTGTCAACATCATAAACGCAGTAAGGGCATTCCAACCCTGCCTTGTCGTTGCCTATGACATAAAAGCTGTACAAAAACACTTTAGCGACTTTACTAACCTACGTTTTGTGGAGTATGAAACCAATGATACTTGGGCGAGAGACTGCTCAGCCCTGACAATCGAGAATAACGGCGAAAAAGAGCTGCTGGATTTTACTTTTAATGCGTGGGGAGGCAAATTTGCAGCAGAGAAAGACAACCTTTTAAGCCGCTCTATCGCAAAACACTACCCCTACCCACTTCACTCTACTAACTTTGTCCTTGAAGGCGGAGCAGTAGAGAGCAACGGTGCAGGAATACTCCTCACAACAACAGAGTGTATGCTCAATCCCAACAGAAACCCTGCTCTAAACGCAGCTCAGATCACACAAAAGCTCAAAGCGTTCTTCGGTCTAAAAGAGGTGTTATACCTTGAAAATGGCTACCTTGCAGGGGATGATACGGACTCACACATCGACACCCTTGCTCGTTTTATCTCACAAGATGCCATTATGTATGTCCAATGTGAAAATAAAGATGATGAACATTATGAAGCACTCAGAACAATGGAGCAAGAGCTGAAAGAACTTGCACAAATACATAACTTTACACTCATTGCCCTGCCTATGAGCGATGCCCTCTACTTCGATGGAGAACGACTCCCTGCGACCTATGCAAACTTTTTGTTTGTGAATGGTGCAGTATTGGTTCCAACCTACAATATTGCGTCTGATACGAAAGCTCTCGCTGTTTTTCGTAAGAGTTTCCCTGAGAGAGAGATTATTCCCATTGATTGTTCAGTCCTTGTCCGACAACACGGTTCACTGCATTGTGTGACGATGAATTTTAGTTAATAAAATAATATTAAGTAATAAAAAAGCCTAACTCATATACAATATATTCTAAGTACAAAAAGGATTAATTATGGAGTTAATACATGCATCGTATGAAAATGGAAGTTGGAACGAACCCCTAGATGGGTCAATGGACTCGGAGCGAACGCTGATTATCATCTTTTCTACATTTGATGCTGATGCAATGCAAGCTCCTCTTCAAGAGCTGCAAAAGACTTACCCATCTTCATATATCATAGGTGCGTCGACCGCAGGAAGTATCTACATGGATATGCTTGAAGAGAACAACTGTTCTGTAACCATCGCGAAGTTTAAGACTACAGATATGAAACTTGTTACAACATCCATCAAAGATATGCAAGAGTCGCATAATGAAGGTACAAAACTCGCTACCAAACTCAAAGATGAAAATCTCAAACATGTTTTCATACTCAGCAATGGACTCCACACCAACGGTTCTGAACTTATTGATGGCTTTAACGAAGTCTTTGAATCACAAGTGCCTACCAGCGGTGCACTTGCAGCCGATGAAGGAAAATTTGAATCGACTTGGGTCATTGTAGATGGGAAAATTGACACACATGGCATTACAGCCCTCGGATTTTACGGAGAAGATATCCGTTACACGGCAAGTTCACAAGATGGCTTGGATATCTTTGGAATAGAGCGTCTGGTAACACGCTCTGAGGCAAATGTACTCTATGAACTTGATGGAAAACCCGCCCTTGAAATATACAAAAAATATCTCGGAGAGCAGGCAAAGAAACTCCCCTTAAGTGCCCTCTCCTTTCCTCTTTCTTTGATGACCGGTTCCAATGACAAGATCACCCGTACCATCATCGGAGTCGATTATGATGACAACTCTATGACCTTTGCCGGAGATATACCGGAGGGGAGTTATGTCTCATTTATGAAAGCAAATCTTGACAGAGTCATCGCCGGAGCAAATGAAGCTGCTACGGAGCTTTGTTTTAATGATTATGATGGTGAAAATATCCTCAGTATTGCCATCAGCTGTATTGGTCGAAAAGCAGTTTTAAAACAGCGTACGGAAGAGGAGCTTGAGAGTGTGTTAGAAGCCTTGCCAAAAAATACAATGCAAATAGGCATGTACTCCTTTGGAGAAATATCTCCGACACAGAACAGATGCTGTGAACTGCATAACCAAACTATGACGCTCACAGCGATATGGGAAAAAGATGCATAAACTGCTGCAGAGGCAACTCAAAAAGAGCGGAGCCGTTGTCGATGAGAAGTTCTTAGCACTTGTCAATCAAGCATACATCGATGCCGATGAGGACAGAGAACTGCTTGAGCGCTCACTTGAGATCTCTTCACAAGAGATGCGTGAGCTCTATGAGAAGCTCCAAAAAAATGCAAAAGAGAAAATAAAACAGAGTGAGGACAGACTTAAACGACTGCTCTATGAGCTACGCACTCAATATTTTTTATATAGTTATAATACAAACTTTATAATTACAGATGTTAGTGACTCCATTGAAGATATTTTAGGGTACACTCCCAAAGAGGTTATCGGTACAAACTTTTCAAAATACTATACAACTGAAGAAATTAATAAATTCTCTTTAAACCTTGCAAAAAAGACAATAGAGGGAGAAGAGACAAATTCTCGAATTGTCAGTATTTACTCTAAAGATGGCAAGGTTCATTATCTTGAGGTCGATAGCTATCCTCTCCATGATAAAAATGGACATGTTATTGGAGCCGAAGGATTAGCAAAAGATATCACCCAGCAGTTTCTTTTACAACAAAAGCTCGACTACCTCTCCAACCATGACTCACTGACAGGTCTTTCAAATAGACACTCGCTTTACAACCAGCTCGACTACCTCATCAAAGATGCCAAAAGACATCAACAATCCTTTGCTCTTTTTTACATCGATCTTGATAATTTTAAAGCTATTAACGACATACTTGGACATGATGAAGGAGACAAACTGCTTCAAGAGTTTGCACATCTGCTCAAAGCTCATGCCCGTGCAAATGACATCGTGGCGCGCATAGGAGGGGATGAGTTTATCCTTGTCTATACCGATATCAATGAGCAAACAAGAGACACCCTTGCACAAAAACTTTTAGAGAGCATTAACAGTGAGATAACACCAAAATATAAAAAGTACAATCTCTCTGCAAGTATCGGAATAGCGACCTATCCACAAGATGGAACGAGTATGCACCAACTTTTAAAGAGTGCGGACAGTGCCATGTATAAGGTCAAACACAGCAGTAAAAACAGCTTTGCTAACTATTGACAATACGACTATTTCACTGTAGCGCTCTTTGTTGCGTTTGCATCTTGCATTTTGAGCATTGCACTGCCACTAATTATAAGGTAAGTCGCAAGTGCGAAACCGAGTGCTATTAAAGTTATTCGTTTTATTTTTTCTATTTTATTCATAGCTAGAATTATACAAACTTAACACTGTTGTAACACTTTTTTTATACCATTAGATTATACAAAAAACGGGAATCAAAAATATGAAAAAAACAATTTCACTTTCACTCATCACAATCTCCTCTCTCTTTGGCGCAGAGCTTACGCTCTCTCCTATAGATGTCTCCTCAACTACCATTACAGAGGTAGCACAAAATGTAAAAACATCTGCCGATGTTGCTGAAGCACTCTCAAAGAGTGTTCCAAGTGTCGATATGAGCCGTCGAAGCGGCATAGCAAATGACGTTCTCATCCGCGGGCAGAAACGGGATAATATCTCCGTAGAGGTCGATGGTACAAAAGTCTACGGAGCCTGCCCAAACAGAATGGACCCACCTGTCTCACATGTGCTTGCAAGCCAAATAGATACCATAGAGGTAACAGAAGGCCCTTATGATGTCACAACATATGGAACTATGAGCGGTGGTATAAAAATCACTACAAAGCAACCAAGTAAAGAGCTTAAAGGCGAAATAAACGTCGGCTTTGGAGCATGGAACTACAAAAAATTTGGAGCAACTGTTACAGGTGGCAATGACATCATTCGACTTCTACTGAGTGCATCTCGTGAGTCAAGTGACCAATACGAAGATGGTAATGGACATACGCTTGCCGAGCAGGTGAAATACTCCAATGCCCCGGCAGGGAATAAATACCAAACGCAGTATGAAGATATGCAAGCCTATACTAAACAATCGGTTATGGCAAAAGCCTTTGTAAAAACTGCCGAGAATCAAGAGCTGCGTTTAAGTACAACGGCAAACAGAAGTGACAATGTGCTCTATGCCAACTCACCGATGGATGCCATCTTGGATGATTCAAACATTTACAGTGTGGCGTATAACATCAAAAACATTTCAGACAAATACAAGAACATAAACTTAGAGTACTACTACTCAGACGTTGATCATCCTATGAGTACAGAGTATAGAAACGCAGCACTCAATCCAATGAATAACAAGACAAACCATATGAAAACGAGTATGCAGGGTGTCAAACTCAAAAATGACTTTTATATTGAAACATATAAACTACTTGTGGGAGCAGATGCAAGTAAACGAACCTGGAAAGGTGAATATGTAAACAATGTCAGCGGCACTGTTTTAGGCAAAAGCATAGACAATGCCCTCACCACAAACGCAGCGCTCTTTGCAACACTCGAGAAAAAATACGCTGCGTTTAACGTCAAACTCGGTGCGCGCTATGACCACTCAAAAGTACAAGATGATAATGCTGCACACCAATCAAACACCTATGATGCACTCAATGCAAACATCTTTACAACCTATGCACTGAGCTGTGCGAACAAACTCTTTGTAGGTGTTGGACAGGCTTCTCGTGTGCCTGATGGAAGAGAGCTCTACTTTATGAAAGGTGGCAATACCATCGGTACACCTGATTTGAAACAGACAACAAACCAAGAAATAGATGCAGGATTTGAGACAAATAATGACTACTTTGACTTTAAAATAAAAGCTTTTTACTCAAAACTAAGCAACTACATCTATATAAACGCAGACAAAACTGCCAATGCTTTTGAAAATATCGATGCAACTGTCTATGGGGCAGAACTCAGTGGCACATACTACATCAATGATGACATAACACTCGATATGGGTGTATCATATAAACGTGGACAAAAAGATAAAGCTCTGGCAGGACAAAATGACAAAGACCTTGCAGATATGGCACCTCTACGCGGGAATATTGCGCTGAACTATGAGTATGCGAACAACTCTCTAGCAAGCATTTCAGTTGAAGGGAGTGACGCATGGAGTCACTATGATGCAGACAATGGGGAACAGGCAATTGCCGGCTGGTCAGTACTGAATATGAAAATAAAACATGCCGTCAATAAAAAGTTTGACCTCACACTTGGAGCGAACAACCTCTTTGATGTAACATATGCAAAAAGTAATACCTATGCAGACCTTACACTCATCAGCGCAGGCGGCACTCAAAAACTACTGCTCAATGAACCGGGTCGCTACATCTATACCAACCTTGATTTTAAATTCTAAACACAATAATGGTATAATAGCTCAATAAAGGAGTCACGATATGTCTAGTGCAACAGGTACAATGCTACAAGAGTTAAACACAATACGTAGATTTTGTTACCAGACCATCATGGACATCATCAGTGACTATATCTACCGAGAGAAGCGTTATAAAACACACTTTTCTGTTGCCATAATCTACTCAAAAGATATCCTCAATGTTCACTCTGAAGAGTTAAGAAAAACGCTGAGAAAGACAGACAAGCTTGTCTGCATCACTGATAATATTGTCTGTGTTGTTTTTGACGCAGCTCAGGCGAATGGCTACGTCAAAGCAGCTGAAAATCTCTACAAAGCACTCAAATCAATAGAGTACCAACAAGACTATTATATTGCTACGGCATTTTCTGATGAATTTGATGAAAACTACTTAAATATGCTCAACCACCTTTTTGACAGACTGCACTACTCAGTAGAACATAACTGTTATAGTAATATCAACTACGAAGACTACCTCATATAATATAAAAATAATTCTAAAGCACCTTTTCATCAAAATATAGCTAAAATCTCTCTATGATTAAAAGATACCCTACCAAAAAAATATTTGTCGGCGATGTAGCAGTTGGTGTTGA
>JALUZQ010000254.1 GCA_027011725.1 Sulfurimonas sp.
GAAATAGAGTACAAATTATATATAGATGATGTTATAAGACGTGTTGAAGCAGCACGTTTGAAAGTGAGCAAGCATCACATTGTAAAAATTGTGGCGGTGAGTAAATACTCAACGAGTGAAGAGATCAAAAGACTCTACAACATTGGTCAGCGCGCTTTTGGTGAGAACAAAGTGCAGGACTTAAAAGCAAAAGCGCAAGAGCTAGAAGAGCTGCCGCTTGAATGGCACTTCATAGGCAACCTACAAAAAAATAAGATAAACAATCTTCTTGACATCAATCCTAGCCTTTTTCAAGGGCTTGACTCCTTAGAGCTTGCAAAAGAGTTAGAGAAAAAATTAACTGCAAAAGATATGACACTTGATTGTCTGCTGCATATAAACGCAGCAAAAGAGGAGAGTAAACATGGTGTTATGCCAGAAGATGCTGTTGCAACATATAAACAGATAATGCAGGAGTGCCCTCGCATTAAGCTCAAAGGTGTTATGAGCATCGGCGCACATACAGATGATAAAGAAGCAGTAAGAAAAAGCTTTGAATTGACACATAAAATCTACGAAGAGCTTCCAAACGCAACGATCTGTTCCATGGGAATGAGCGGAGACTTTGAGCTTGCTATAGAGTGTGGCTCAAATATGGTTCGACTTGGTTCTCTTATGTTTAACAAATAGCACTGCGTTTACTTATCTAACCTTATTATAATTATTATAAGATATACTTTCAATAAATAATTAAAAAAGGTTAGATCATGACAAAAACAACTTTTATGGATAAATATCCTGTCTTTTCACTCAACGTCAAAAAAACAGAAACAACATTTGAAAATGTCGATGCGATCGTTGCACACTTTATAAGTCTTATAGAGGCGCATCCTGTTGCAAAGTTCATAGCACTTTTTGACCACTATGAGCATACAAGTTCTATGCAAGACGGCACAATCGCACCTGAAATAAAAGATGCAAAAAATGTCATCTTCTGTTTTGGAAAACAACTCCCAACAAGTAAAATGCTCGCTGTGCGTCCTCGCAGCATCGGTATCTGTGAATTTGAAGAGAGCTTTGAGATAAGCTTTTTAGAAGTGCCAAATGAACAACTCCACGAAGTAACAGAGAAGTGGGCTAAATCAGTAGTAAACGCAAAATAGTCTAACTATACCTTTTAAATCTCACAGCATTACTCTTTGGGTTTGCTATGAGATTTTTTTGATACCTTATCATCTCTTTAAAAGGGTTCAAAAATCCTTCAAGCTGCGCCTCTCTAACCTCTTCTATCTCCCACTTATTTAACAACTCCAAAACAACTAAAGTAGATTCAATTGTCGAGAGATAATTCTCATCTGGCTGCACTTTTATCTCATACTGCGAAGTTTTTGTCGTTGTAAAACTCATATGTTTAAGTCTATTTAGGTTTTTACTCTCACAAAACATCTTTTTCGTACATGCCCATGTTGAATCTATAAGAAAAATCGCTAAAGGTTTGTCACTGCGTTTAGGGTACTCATTTGTCAGATTTACTGCGTTTGGAGAGGGAAAAAGAATGTAGCTCTCATGTGTGGCGATGATCTCGTTTATACGCTTATGCTCAGAAAAATCTATGCCTATAAAAAGCTCTGAATTTTTCAAGCTTTTATGGGTAAAGTGACCTGTGTTGTTCTTGACCTTTTTAAACTCTTTTGGATGCATCAGTATCACAAACTTTGTTTGCGTTTCAATACTCTCACAATGCCCACACATACACGAACTTTTGGGTCTATAACATTTGTAACACTTCTCTCTATCGCCATAATAAGTTTTCATTAATGCAATTATACTAAAATAACAACATGAATAGTAAGAAATACGACCTTATCGTTATAGGAAGTGGTGCAGCGGGTATCATAGCTGCCATCGTAGCTGCACGCGAAGGCAAAAAGGTTTTACTCCTTGAAAAACTCTCTAAAATAGCCTCCAAACTTAAAGCAACGGGTGGCGGCAGATGTAACCTCACAAATACTTTGAGCAACGAAGATTTTATGGCTCGTTTTGGACGTGATGGACGCTTTATGCAAGATGCTCTCTCTGCGTTTGACAACAAGGCTCTTGTTGAATTTATGCAAGAGATTGGCGTAGAAACCCATGCACCTGATGGCTTTCGTATATTTCCAACCTCACACTCCTCCGCAACCATCATAGAAGCACTTGAAAATGAGATGCAAAAAGTGGGTGTAGAGGTACAATGTAATCAAAGAGTAGAGCGGCTTTTAGTCGTTGGAGAGCATATAAGCGGGGTCAAAACACAAGATGATATGCTAAACGCAGCGAATGTCATAGTTGCTACCGGTGGACTTGGTTACCCTGTTTTAGGGGCAGAGGGAGATGGTTATAACCTTGCAAGTGAGCTAGGGCACAAAGTAACTGACCTCTCTCCTGCCATGATGCCTCTGCGTACAAAAGAGGAGTGGGTGAAGAACTGCCGCGCAGATACCATAGCAAAAGTAGAACTGCGAGTGGATTTAAAAAAACATAAAAAGCTACGAGCCAAAGGGGATTTGATATTTACAAACCACGGCATACGCGGCCCTGTTGTCCTTGACTTTGCACGAGAAGTGACACCACTTTTAAAAAAGTATGGCGAAGTTCCTCTACTGCTCAACCTCACAAAAGGAAAAAATGAAGAAGATATACAAAAACACTTCAAAAAAGAGCTCTCAAAGCACCCCGATCTAAACGCAATAGAGCTTACATCCACCCTCCTTCCTCTGCCACTCTCACAGGAGATATGCCGACTCGCAGGCATAGATGAGACACAAAAATACAAAAAAGTAGATGGGAAAAAACGCGCAAAACTCATCTCTCTTCTTGCATGGACACCACTCACTGTCAACGGACACGACGGCTTTCGTCTTGCGATGATCACGCGAGGAGGCATCAGCCTCAAAGAGATAGACCCAAAAACAATGCAGAGCAAGCTTATAAAGGGGCTTTATTTTTGTGGAGAGGTGATGAACCTTGATGGCCCATGCGGCGGATACAATCTGCAATGGAGCTTTGCTTCAGGGTATTTGGCTGGTAAATTGTTATAGGGCTAAATGAGCTTTTAATTTTAATGTAACCTCTTTCATCTCTGCATCACTTAAATATGTCAAAACCTGCTCAAGTTTAATTCTCGACAAATCCAGTGTGCAGAGTTCATTAATACATATTTCACTTGTTTTTTCAAGTTTATCTCTACCTTGCACTCTCACTCTCAAATCGCCACCGGCTAAATTTGTTGAAAGTGGCAATAGCGTCACACCTTTAAAATGCACTTTCTCTATATTTCTGTTTGCTACATCATTTTGGATGATGAGAGCCGGTCTTACTTTTCCAAATTCACTATTGTATTTTTTACCAAAATTAACAAGATAAATTTCACCTCTTCTCATCTATTTTCCTAAATCTTCCACTACACTTTCAATATCCAAAAAATCTTTATATGCTTCATCAGAAAGTGCTTTTTGGTTGTTTAACAAATAGAGTTCATCTTCTATTTTATCTTTTAATTTTTCATACAACTTATAGGGAATAACAACACTGCGCGCGACATGCTGTTTTGCATCTTCAACCAATGTAATCTCTTTTGGTCTGGTAATATATGAGGGCTTTTTAATGATATCACTTGAACTAATGGTAAGCATCAGAACTCCTTTTGGTATATAATACT
Source organism: Sulfurimonas sp. (assembly GCA_027011725.1). Lineage (GTDB taxonomy): Bacteria > Campylobacterota > Campylobacteria > Campylobacterales > Sulfurimonadaceae > Sulfurimonas. The sequence continues at coordinate 3,680 of JALUZQ010000254.1, forward strand.
ATCATTATATACTATTTTTATAAACAACTATAAAAAGTAGCGAATAGAAGCAAACCCATACGCACCACTTCCCGCTAAAGCACTCACCTCTTCTTGTGAGATGATGCCGCCAAGTGCAAAGATTTTCATATCGTTTTTAGCACACAACTTTTGCAGATCTTCTACACCCTTTGGCTCACCCTTGTTTGGCGTTGCAAAGATAGGACTGTATGTGACATAATCAGCACCCAACTCTTTTGCTTTTGCCACTTCATCATGCGTATGCGTACTTATAATCACTTCCAAATCAAGTGCTTTTGCTTTTACTATCTCATTAAACTGCTGTGATGTCAGATGCACCCCTGCTGCGTTTAGCTCATGTGCAAGTCTGTAATCTTGATGCAAAAATGCCTTAAGAGTTTTCATAGGCTTACACATCTGAATGAAGTTTTGCGCATGAAAAGCGTACTCTTTTGTCTCTTTATCACGGTAGAGTGCGAAGTCCGGCATATGTTTTCGTAGTTGAAAGTATGAGGGCGTTGCACTGATGAGATACTTTTTCACACTATTTTCTTAAAAGCGGGTTTTTGAAGTCTATTTTCTGTACATCTACCTTTTTCTCATAACGCTCCGCCATTGCGTTTACATGGTACTCCATTCTATCAAGCAGGTAGAGTTCTGGTTTTGTGTATTTTGCTTTTGACTCTTGAATGTAGTTTTGTAAAAACTCCAAAGCCTCCTCTTCACTCTCGAAGTTTATGGAAGCTATCTCTTTTTCAAACTTCTCATAATACTCTCCGCACGAAGAGAGAAAATCGTAACTCAGATCCATTGTCTTGAGGTTATGATGCGCTTTTGAAAAGGCAAAGTGATTGTAGAGCATACAGCCGACAAAATACTCAATGTCTGATGGTTCAAACTCCGAGTATTGGTTCTCTTCATCTTCAAAATGCTTATGCCACGTCTGTAAAATATTTTCTACTTTTTCGTTCATCATCTCTCCATTTTTTGCGTATTATACTAAACTATGATAAACTCTTCTCTATGATAAACGCCACGGGTACAAATACGCAAAAGAACTTAAAAATAGTGTTGCCAAATACAAACAAAGCCTTGGCGCTTGCACTCAAATCTGCCTCACCCACAGAGTTACAAACGCTCGCACAGGTAAAAGATTTGGGCTCAATACTTGACTCACTTTTACAGCAAAGTACGGACACTAACGAGACGCAAAACCGCGCACTTTTAGCACTGCTTAAAAATAACCCGACACTTAAATCGCTCTCAAACGCAGCACCCGACATCAAAGCCCTGCTGCAGCTGCTCCAACACAACAAACAAGCCCCGCAACTACAAACAGCACTGCAAAATCTGCTCACAAACATAAAAGATATAGACCCAAAAGAGCTGCACTCCAAACTACAGACATCAGGTATTTTACTGGAAAACCAGCTCAAAAAGAGTGACACTCCAAAGGAGCTACTCGCAAACGACCTCAAAGCACTCCTCTCAAAAACACACGAAGAGCTCTCAAACGCAGCAAGTACTCCAAAGTCACAAGAGATGCTTAAACATATTGACAAACTCACTCTCGTTATAGATTACCATCAGCTCGTCTCTCACCTCTCAAACGCAGCCTCATTCTACCTGCCCTACTCATGGGATGCACTCAAAGAGGGAGAACTGAGCATAAAACAGCTCAAAAACAACACCTCACTGTGTGACATTCACCTTGAGTTACAAGAGTATGGAACATTAAAGCTGCGTATGGCACTCTTTGAAAAAAAACAACTCTCTATAAATATCACCACAGAGAGTAAAAAGCTCAAACAACTCA
>JALUZQ010000255.1 GCA_027011725.1 Sulfurimonas sp.
CAGACACACTGTTCTCAAAGTTTGAAAGCAAGATGGAACAGTGGGCTGAGAAGTTGTTTTAAACAAAGGTTGCAAAGATGAAGAAGTTAGTCATATCATCTATGAAAGATATAAAGAAAATGTTTGCAAGAGCTGAACATGTTCGTGTGGAGTATTCTCTTTTTGGAATAAAATATTTAGACCCTAAAACTGGTAAAAGTCTAAACAAAGAACAGGCTTTGCGTTTTTTAAGTGGAGATTATTAAATGGCACGTCCAAAAGGCACAACACGGGCAAAGAAGCCCATATTTAAACAAGAGTATAAAAAACTGATGGCAGCAGTTGATAGGAGTTTTGAGCTACAAGACATGACAAAGACAAAATTTAAGGCTGCGTTTACCCTCCTCTATATTACTGGCTGTCGTATATCTGAGATAATGCCATTAAAAATAGACGATATAGAGCAGATGATACGAGAGAACGAGTACTCTCTTACAAACAACACAAAAACAAAGCGCCCTCGCCTCATAATATTTGATACAAACAGACAACAAGTTTCATTTATACAAAAGACAATACTCCCTCTCTATGATGATAAAGACGCATTTCTCTTTTCTCGCAACAATTCAAATGCAGCAATGAGTGCTGCAAGCTTCAACTTACAGATGAATAGGTTTATACATAAAGTACTAGGAGAGTATTACTCTACACATAGCTTCAGAGCAGGATATGTTACTGTATCACACCAACAAGGATTAAGCCTTGAACACATCAGACAAGACATAGGGCATAAAGATATAGCGACAACGGCACGCTATGCCACAGTAACAAATGACGAGATCTCAAAAGCAAAAAATTCAAGACAGTGGTAAGAGTTAAGTGGAGTAGATAGATATACCACTTAGGGCATAATTAATTTATATAATTTTAGGTTAGAGATACTTACTAAACTAAAAAGGTATAGATTATGGAAATGCTGCAAAGTATGATTAAAGACCCCGAGTTCCAAGCCCTAGATGACGACACAAAAGTAAAGACACTTACCAATTATTTTGATAACAATGTAAAAGACGATGCAGAATTTCATGCCCTCGATACAGACACAAAAACCAAAACTAAAAACAATTTTATAAATGAGACATTAAAAGATGTACGCTCTCAAGCAAAGATGGACAAGATAGATGAGTATGTGCCTGACTTTGCAGAAGACTTTGTGCATGGTGCAGCTAAGAATGTAGCAAACTATACAGCTAGTGCAGCAAAACTTATGGGAGATAAAGAACTCCAAGATAAAGCCAACCGTGCTGTAAAAACACTTGATAGAAATATTGACAGTAAAGGTGTTGCTCTTGTTGGCGAGATTGCAGGAGATCCGTTGAACTTAGCACCTGCCGGAGTTTTTACAAAAGGTTCTAAACTTGCAAGAGTAGGAAAGTCACTTGCAGGCGGTGCAGCGGTCGGAGCAGCTACAATGGCAGCAAAAGACTACGGAAACGATACACTTACAGACAAAGAGAAAGAAGTGGACATGAGAGGCGGAGCTGTACTGACTTCTGCTTTAAATGGGATTATTGCCGCTGTAACAAAAGGGAGAATAATAGACCCTATAAAAACATCAATAAGTGATACGGCAGACCCACAAAAAATATCTGACAATATACTGGCACACGCAGATGAACTGGGGCTTACAGCAACAGAAGCAAAACAGGCAAGCGATGAGATCGCTACGCTGCAACAACAATACCCAAAAGTACCTGATGAATTTAAAACAGAGCAAGCAGGCAAGCAACCTGTCTATGAACCAGATTTCCAAATAAAACCTACGCATCCACCGGCTACAATAGAACAGGTGGACGAACTTGACAAAATAGATGCAGGTTTTCAGCAACTACAAGCAGAGATAAATGGCAACGGTATAGTGGAACTAAAACCAACTACAAAAACAGTAGAAGAGCAAATACAAGAAAATGAAGTTATGGCACAAGAGAGCCTGCGTAAAGCGAAGTTTGAAAAGTCACTTGACAACACAGAAGTAGCAAACAAGCATGAAGAAGATGCGAAGAAGTACTTAAACGCAGCGCAACAATTAAAAGCAAAAGCAGAGGAATTACAAACTCATCCACGCTACCAAGAGCTTTTAGATATGAGAAGAGATGTAAATGCGAAAGATGCACAAGCACCTCAAAAACTTGTAAACAAAAGAGAGATAGTACATGAAAATACCGGCAACGGGTTTGAAACAAAAGTTATTCCTGCTCAATATGAGAAAAATTATGCAAATGATTTTGAACTTACAAAACAGGATGTTAAGAATATTGAAGCAGGCAAGGCAGATGAAAATACCATTGCAAAACTTGAAACAGATTTAGGTACTTTAGACAATCATCCTGACTATACTCCAAACCAAAGCACAGGCACTACTGCGGCAAACAATATAATGAGCGCTAAAGACTGGGAAGAAGCTAATGCCCTTTTTAGTAAAGGCGCTGACAACTTAGCAGTAGCTGCCTATGCAGGTGTTAATGAAGATGAAAACGGTAACATCACTTTTGATCCAGAGAAATTCATCATAGGGCTTGGTGGATATACAGCAGTAAAAACAGCCCTTAAAAGCGGTGCAGTTAGAGGCAAGCTCAAAGAGTATGCTCAAAAAGCCATAGACACAGTAGATATGAACCCACAAGTGCAAAAGAAAAATGGTTTAAACTCTATGTTCGTAGGAACGAATGGCAAAGAAGCAGGAGCATTCAGTGACACTGCTACGCAAAAAACCATGAAAGAGATAGATGATGCAAATGCTAAAGTAGTGAATGGCACATGGGGAACATCAGAAGACATGAAGTTCGGAAACTCTACAGTCGCAAAACTTGATGAGATATTAAAACACAAAGAGCTGTTTAAGCAATACCCAGAACTCAAAGACACCATAGTACACTTAAAACCCGATATGCAAGGTGCAAGTTTTGATGCACCGGCAAACAGAATAATAGTGGGTTATGATACAAAAACCAAAAACATAAATAAGTCTTCATTGCTCCACGAGATACAACACGCAATTCAAAATAAAGAGGGATGGGCTAAGGGTGGTTCTCCTGATGCCGTAACACCTAAAGAACTTGCATCAACTTTAACAGATAAATATGGAGACCTACCTGCGTTTCAAAAAATAGAGGAAGATTTTCTAAACAGCAAGATAAAAACAGAAGATGATATGTACACGAAAATGATAAACCTTGCTTCTGAAAACTACGGAGGCATTGAAAAACTAAAGCTTGATACATACAAAAGACTGCATGGAGAGCAGCAAGCACGAGCGGCACAGTATAGAGAGAATATGACACCAGAGGAGAAATCCGCCGAGACTTGGCAAGATACACTCAAGCGAGTAGAGGGAGAATACCACAAACCTATTGTGAAGTTTGATGATGGTGGAATTACTGAAATGAGTCCTGTAGATAATCAAGCTCAAAGAAAGATAAAGTCCGCAGTTAAAAAAGCGCTTACAACAAAGACTAATACAAAACTAGAATTAGGTTCACTAGATGAAGATGCTGTTAAAAAAGTATTTGACGAAACAAAAATCAACCTAAAAGGATTTAGCAGATATATGGATGGAAACCATATAAGACATACTATCAAAGAGCATGGCAATACAAAAAGAGAATTGGAAAGAGGACAGATACCTGTTACGGAAGATGATATTGCAAAAATACCTGAGATTACTTCATCCTTTGACAAAGTTACAAAAAGTACCATAACTGACAACAAAGGCAAAAAAAGGACAAGATTAGTTTTTCAAAAAACTTATGACGACGGAATTATAAGGTATGTAGAAGCAACAGACTTTAGAAATAAAAAGCTATCTTTGAAGACAATGTACAAAAAGAAGATAGGAGAGACTGCAAAGAACTCCAAAAAGTCGGTAGTCACTGACCTTAAACCCTCTCAACAAAGTGGAGGAGGCGCTACCCAGTCTTTTAACGAGAACATTATACCACAAAATACAAAAAAAGGTAAAGGCTTACTTGCAAGAACAGCAGAGAAGCGAAAGCAGCAAGGGCTTCCAGAAAAAGGTTCATTTGTCTATCATCCAGAGAGAAAAAAAGAATACTATCTCTCTGATGATGGTATGGCTTACTTTAAACGTGCAAATGGAACATATAGAGAGATGCCAAATGAGAGCATAATACAAGAGCTACATCAAATAAAAGAAGATGGAATAGACAACTTTTTAGCCAAACGAAAACAAGAAGACAAGCAACTAGATGATGCGCTAAACGCAGCAGATGCAAGGACAAAAGAAGAGAGCTACAAAATGGAACACACTGCTCCTGTAAACGATGAAGTAAACTCAAGAGCCGATGATGTTTCTCAATCTTTTAGTGATGACATCTACTCAAAAGATGCACAAAGACTTCACGGACATGGAAACCCACAAATGGATGAAGAGAGCATACTTGCAATACATAAAGCGAAAGGAAACCCTGAGAGTGAGATAACAATTTACAGGGCAATACCAAAATCTGCAAAAGATGGCATAAATCCTAAAGACTGGGTAACTATCTCTAAAGAGTATGCAAAAAGTCATGGAGAGAGTGTACTTAAAGGCGACTATAAAATAGTGAGTAAAAAAGTACAAGCAAAAGACCTTTGGACAGATGGAAACTCAATACACGAATGGGGTTATGATCCTGCAACAAAACCAACTAAACTGATGGCTAATGGCATGCACTCTATGGCTGGGGGATTTGCTGGAGCAACAGACAGCGTCATTAACCAAAGAGACTATGATGGTGATGGAGTTTATACTTACAAAGATTTACTCATGGCAGCAGCAACAGGAGCAATAGGGATTAACGCTTTTAAAAAGTTAGCTCCAAAACTTTTTGAAGAAGAGGCACACAACGCAAAAGTACAAATAGGAACTTTCGCAGGGGAAAAATTCAAAAAGGCAAGAGCAAAAGGGTATGAGCATATACGGAAAATAGTTGCAGATGAAGCATTAAAGGAATGGGGTGATGCATCGAGCACACTAAAAAGGAACTTTACAGATACTCTCAGCGCCAAATATCATGATTTGAGAGAAAGCACAACATCTTCTGTAAATGGAGAGACGGTAAAACTTGAGAGACTTCACAACGCACTTAAAGAATTAAGCGAAGAAGACAGAACAGCTCTGCATAATTTTGTAACAGGAGAAACTTCTGAAATAAATCAAGCCATAAAACCATTAGCAAAATCTATAAAAAAGCAAATTCATGATTTAAGTAAGATGTTGGTTGAGAAAAAAGTACTTGGAGAAAATGAGTTTAAAGAGTGGGAAGACCACTATGTACACAGAAGTTATGAAAAGCATTTCTTGTCTGATGTAAAAAGTCTTATTGGCAAAGGTTTTAAAATAGATGAGATACATAAAAGAGGTAAAGTAGAAGTTGTCAGTGAAGCAAAAGCTAAAAAGTTTTTAGGAGAAGTAGAACCATCACTACTCAAAAAGCCACTTAGAGACGGGGGAATACGTGTTAAAACTTTGGGCAATGGGAAAGTTGAAATAAGAAGAGACTGGACTCCTCAAGAGCGCGAGGCAATGAAAGAGATAACCGATGGATCTATTACAATCCCAGACACTCTAATGCGCTTAAAAAGGCTTAACGACAATGCAGACTTTTTAAAAAACATAGCTGCTCTTGATGATGTTGTTTTAAAAGATGCTAAGAATATGACAGCTGAAGAGCTAGACCAAATAGGATATGCACTTGCGCCAAATAGTGCAAAATATGGTGTGCTTGCTGGACAAGCTATTAGGAAAGATGTTCTCAATGACATAAAGGGGATTAACCATGAAATTTTTAATACTTTTGGGAACGATGGAGTCCTAGCAAGACTATGGAAAAATTACTTAACAACATGGAAGAAATCAAAAACGGTATGGAATATTCCAAGTCATGTCAATAACTTTATGAGTAACACATTTTTAATGCATTTAGCTGGAATGAACTCAGGGCAAATAGTGACTGCAATAGGTAGAGCCGGAAAAATGATGATACATGGAAATGCTTATGAAGAGTTATTAAAGAAAAAGATGCTTGGAATTGCTACCGAAAAAGATCTCCAACAGCTTGATGCAATGGGAGAAGATTTAAAATACTTCATAGAAGCAAAAGAAGGAGGGTTATTAGGACATAGTCAACTAAATGACATTTTAGCAGGGCAACAAAACGCAATAGACAAAACTGCCAAACAATCACTGCTAAAAAAAGCAGATAAATTCGCACAAGATGCATATCACAATGGAGATGCAATTAACAGAATTGCCATGTATGCGCATCTTCGAGAAAAAGAGGGGTTGTCTCCAGATGAAGCAAGAAAAATGGTTTTAGCAGTGATGCCAGACTATTCCAAACCAATGCCGCAAGGATATAAGTTTTTGCGAGATACGGGAATAAGCCCATTTATATCATGGACATACTACACAATGCCTACAGTTTTAAAAATGTTAAAAACAAAGAAAGGATCATGGCAAGCACTAAAAGCACTTGGAACTCTATCTGCACTTGAATGGGCATTAACCGGTGGAGAGATTACTCCACTTGATAATATTCCTTTTATGGATACAAAAAAACCTGAAGACTTCAAAGGAAGAAGATTTGCAATCAATATAAATAAAGACAAGGTCACAACAATCAAGACTGACAGATGGATACCGTATGTTGAACTACTAAACCCTCTAAATTTTGTCGTTTCTCAACTAGGAGGAGTAACAACAAAAGCAATCACAAATGTTGGAACTTCATTGTCAAGAAATGGAATAGTAGATACATACACTGGAAGACCTGTGACCTATTCAAGTAAAAAAGCATCTTTAAAATTTTATGACTATTTTAAATATTTAACACAAAGCTACGTGCCACTGCCTGCGCAAGCCTATACCGGTTGGAATATAGCAGAGAGTATGCTTAAAGATGCTAAAAAAAGAAAGACGAATAAGACTACGACACCAAGAACTCCTACTCAAGAACTTATAAAATTCGGTGGCTTAAATAGTTTAACATACTCAACAAGAGGTCTAAAAAGAGAACAAGACAAAGGGAGATAAATGAGCAACTTTAAAAAAGAAGACATCGGAAAACCTATGATGTCACTTGTAGAGCCTGAATTTATAAAAGGCACTGCGAGAGTTTTGACAATGGGAGCTGTGAAGTATGAAGTAGATAACTGGAAAAAATGTGAGGACAGAAAGCGATATAAAGATGCGCTGCTGCGGCACATCTATGATTATTCATCTGGGAACAAGACAGATGATGAGAGCGGCGAGTCACACCTGTATCATGCGGCTTGCAATTTAATGTTTTTAGATGCGTTTGACAAGGAAGGGAAGTAAAATGGCATGGGATACTGAGATACGTTTTAGATGTAGGGCGCTTTTTGAAGTTATGAATATGAGCTTGAGTGATATAAGCAAGCAGGAGAATGTAGGCTTATCTACTCTAAGCGACTGGAAGAATGACGACAGAGAAGAGTATGGCGGTATATGGCTCAAAGGCTCAAAAGCTAAAAAAGTAGCAGAGACAGCCGACAGACTTAGAAAAGAACTTGAAGCGACCAGCGTTTACGATGAGATGAAAAACCGTGTGAATGATTATCATGGTGTTACAGGTAAAGGCGGCATAGAAGTTGAGGGCATACTTGACATAGCAAGCGACAACGAACGCATACAGGCACAAGCCGAAGCAGATATAACAATGCTCGCATCTGTTCAAGCAGACTACTTTGATGCGCAGATGTTTAAGAACTCCATGCTCAGTAGTATAGTACTGAGTAATCAAGTAAAACAGGATGTGAGTAAGATCAAGCAAGCAGACATCAAAGCATCGAGTGAAATTCACAAGATGGCAAAAGAGGCAAGGTTTGGAAAAAGTGCAGACACCATCATTTTTAATGCAAACGGAACATATAGCCCTGAAGAGTTGGAAGAACTAACAGTGGAACAGCTTGAAGAACTTATGAAACAAGAGCAAAAAAAGCAAGCCATAGATGCAAAAACGGAAGTAGAAGTGAACACCTAAATGGACACCCATTGAATTTTTAAAAAGATTTTTAATTTTTAGAAGTCTTTAAAAGTTCGATGTTTAGGGAGTTTAAGAGTGGTGGGTTCTGAGTGACTCGAACACTCGACCGCTCGGTTATGAGCCAGACGTATTGAGATATATGTGAGTATTTATATCTCTATATAAGCCTATTTATGGGGAATGTAATTATATATTAATATATTTTTATCTATACTTTTATATCTAAAGTGAACACCTAAGTGAACACCTGTGATACTGTAAGGGAATAAAAATATGGCTATTGATACAAAGAAATATGCTCATAAAATTGAGAACAATTTATGGGCGGATAAACCACACACTACTTTTTACTACAATTTTATGTATGAAAAAAAACGATACAGAGGGCTTATTGATGTGACAAATAAGCAGAGCTGGAACAAAAAAGACAGGGTTGCTTATGCAAAGGCACAGCTCGCACACATCAAAGATGAAAAGAGCGACAACATAGTCAACAGAAGCATAACGCTTAATGAGTATATGGCAAAGCATTTTCTACTACAGCCAAAGACACCATATGCCAGAACGCTACAAAGCCATTACGATAGATATGTGAGTAAGTTTTGTGGCAACAAGAAGCTTACAGATGTGAGGCAGATGCACATACGAGAGAGCATAAAGCAGCAAGAAGAGTTAGGACTTGCACCGCGAACCATAAAGCAGACTATGGAAGTACTTGCACCTGCATTTAAAAATGCAATAGCTGACAGGATTATCTCTTACAGTCCACTTGATGGTATAAAAATAAAGCTCCCTAAAACAAAGAAGATAGTAACACAGGCGAGCGAAGAACTGGAACGAATACATAAAGCAATATATAAAGTGTATGGAAATCAGCCTTTTTATTTAACCATCTTTTTGTTTGCACTGCAGGGCAGGCGTAGGAGTGAGATACTCACGCTACGCTGGGAAGATATAAGCATGGAGCATAATTACTACATTCTGCGCAACACAAAGAACAATGAAGAGCAAAAGATATTCTTGCCAAATTTCATAAAAGAGCAACTTTTACTTATTCCTAAAATGAGTGAGTGGGTATTTACTTCGAGAGTATCTGGTTCTCACATGGTAGATATTCGAAAAGCAGTCGATAAGATAAAGAGAGAGTTAGGTGATGAGAGCTTCGGCATACACTATTTGAGAAACGTTCTTGTATCTGCAATGGCAGAGCAAGGACTTGACAGTATGTATTTGTCCGGTGCGCTGGGGCATAATAACCCTAACACTATAAATAAGTACCTTACTATGAACTATTTAAGATCGAGTGAGATAGCTAGTGGGGTTATTGACAGCATTATTAAGAAGTTTTTTTTATCTTCTTCTTGAGTTCAAACACTATGCCTTTTATGCGTTTTATTTCAAACGATTTTCTATCAAAGGTGTCATTCGAGTGTATGATACTGTGCATCTCTTTTTCTAAATGCGTTATCTTTATAATGGCTATTTGTGCTTCAAGTTCCTCTTTTGAATAGATGCTCAGTCCATCATGGAGTAGAGAGCCTTGTAGAAGTTGCAGCTCATTCTCTTTTAAGAGTGTAAACTCTTTGGCATGTGTTTGAAACATTGCCTCACTCATCTCGTTAAGTACCATCCCCCTGCGCTCATCATCTTGCGTAGCTGAGTTGAGTATGTTTAGCTCTGCGATGTTGATGCGTTGGCGTACTGCGTTTGCTTGTGGCTCTTGTTGTCTCTGCTGTACTTGCACTATGTGCTTTTTGTCTATGCCTAGCATCTTCGATACCATACTTTTGTACTCGTCCTGTATAAGCGGCGAAAGAGTAGAGAGATAGCTGTTTACTTCACTTAATGCACTCTGTTTCTGCTCTGGAGAGTTTAAGTTATAGTTCTCAACTATCTTTTGCAGCACAAATTTAATAAGCGGTGTAGAGTGTTTCATAAGCCGCATGAGTTCCTCTACCTGTTCAGCTTTAACCATGTCGGCAGGGTCTTTTCCATCTGGGAAAATAACCACACCGCCAAATATTCCATGTGCAGATAGAAGTCTGCTTGCTTTGAGAGCTGAGGATATGCCTGCTTTGTCTCCATCAAAGCAAAGAAGCGCTCTTGCCCCAGCCTTTTTAATGATGGTAGCGTGTTGTTCTGTGAGCGCTGTACCCATTGTGGCAACTGCGGTGTGAATACCTGCTTGATGCATCATCACTACATCAAGATACCCCTCTACTATGGTAAAAGTTCCTTTGTCATGTATGGCTTTTTTTGCAAGGTGGAAGCCGTAAAAATTCCTTGACTTGTCAAAGAGCTTTGTTTGTGGAGAATTAATATACTTCGCCCTCGCCTCTTTGTCGAGTGATCTTCCACCAAATCCTATGAGTTTGCCTGCGCTGTTTCGTATGGGAAAACTTATGCGCTTTGTAAGTCTGGCGTATGTTTTAGAGTTATTCTCACTATCTACCGCGCAGATGCCGCACTCTATGGCATCTTGTATGTCAAAAAGCTCTCTCGTTAGCGTGCCGATTTGTGCAGATGATGTCGGCGCATAGCCTATTTCAAACTTCTTTATGCTCTTTTTATTGATACCTCTTGCTGTGAGATAGCCGCGCTCTGGATGTTCAAGCTTTGACATATAGTAATCGTTCATAAACTCCATAAGTTTTGAGTAGTCTTTGAAGTTTTCTCTGTTGTCATACTGTAGTGTGAAGTTGTATTCGTTTGCCACATCTTCTACTGCTTCAGTAAAACTCAAGTGTTTATACTCCTGCACAAAGCCAAATACATCGTATGTAATGCCGCAACCAAAACAGTGGCATATCTGCTTTGCAGGGCTTACCACAAAGCTTGCACTCTTCTCTTCGTGAAACGGGCAGTTTGCTTTATAGTTCGCGCCTGCTTTTTTAAGTTCGATATGGCTTGATATGACATCGACTATGTCTGCCTGCGCTTTGAGAGCGTCTTTAGATGTCGGTGTTATCATCTTCTACTGCTTTTTTAATGACTGTACCATCTTCTGCACAATCATACCAGTGCGAATGGTCGCTGCCGTTTAGTACCCATACACCATGCAGTGCCATATCCATAGTAGGAAATCCGCTTGCCTGTACTGAAGCGTTCTTTTTGTTTAGTACGCTGTAAGTGTTGTCTATTTTCTTTACTATTAATTCACTCACTTTCTCTCTCCTGTTGTGTTTGTAGTTTGTCTGCCCACTCTAAAAGAATGGCAGCAGCACCTCGCAGCTCTTTTGATCTCTCTAAAAGCTCAGGCTCTTTGTCTCTGTGATACTCCATATCATGTGCAAGATGACTCATGATTACCGACACGTTTCTCATATCTTCTGGTAGGTCTTTGTAGTTGAGCATTACATTATGCTCCTGTACTGCCGAAACCACCTGTGCGCTCTTCATCACTTCCAACACCTAGTAAATCGCTTTTATGCTCTTTGAGTAGTATTTGGGCAATTTTATCGCCTTTTTTAATAGTTCTATCGCCTAGATGCATAATTTTAGTATTTGTCAATACTTCTTCATTTCCGAGAAGTTCATCTGCGACATCACTAAATATAGCTATTTGTCTTATAGGATTATGAATAATAATCTTAATCTCATCTTTTTCATCCATATTTATAATATTAGTATTTGAGATAAGTCCTTTTGTGTTTAAGTCTCTTTGTAAATGAAGTTCTAAGTAGTGAGCTTTTTTAAATTTATCTAGCATTTCATCATATCTGTGTGGATGTTGCCCCATTCTATAATGTAATGCCGATACTTCTTTTAAAATATTTGTATTGATACAAACGCCTAAACCGATTATTTTCGTTTCACCTGCTGATATAATGCAATCCTCACTTGCATATAGATCAACTGCTGCTGAGTATTTACTCCCCTTTGTCGGTAATTTGCCATCGTTTACTATTTTAAACATTTTATTTTCCTTTTTTTAATAATTCATCTTATGAATAAACCCATTACCACCGCCTCGCAGCCATATAGTGAGTACGAACTGTAAAGCTCTCATATCGTCCGATGCTATTTCCATCCATTTTCTCTGTGGTGTGTTGCCTTTTAAGATGAAGATTTGGTTTTGTTGTATTGCCACTATTTCTTCTCCTCAAATTTATCTGCATAAAAACGGCTGCACTCTCCACACTCTAATGGATAATTACCACCGTTGTTCGCAGGACTATTTGTGCAGTCATCACATGATTTTGTGATGCTGTGAATATCAAAAAATGTATCTTCTACTACCGCATCACATAACACAAAGTCTTCACATACATCTTTATCATCAACGGCTTTGCTCTTTTTTGTGCAATACAACTTATCGTTCTTGACCGTCACATGCGTACATATATTGCAACACTCTTTTATGTTTATAGAAATCATTGCTTTCCTTTAAAATATTTAGCCACTTCAATGGCGTTATCCCACGACTTCAGATAAAGCGGTCGCGCGTGCTTGAGCGGATTGTCAATATACTCTTGTTTTAAATTTTCAAATTGAGTAATGACTTCATCAGGATTAAAAAATATCATTGATACTCTTGCCTGTATAGGCTCTTTGGTATGGCTATTCTTGCTTTTGCAATATGACATCTTCGGGTATCCTATGTTTGCCTTTCTAAGCTTTGTAAAATGAGCTAAAGCCTTTCTTTTGCCAATATACTCTACTAAATCTTGTTTTGAATAGTCCACTTTTTAGCCTTTGTTCCACGAAAAAGCAGAAGTTTGTCGTGCGGCTCCACTATAAGGCTCGAACATATCTACATAGGTGTTAAGAAGAGAGCCTACATTGTCTTCTATCTCTCTGGCTTTTTTACTCTCTACTCCACCGTCCACATAATCTTTACCCATATTCTCTATATGTTTAAAGGTTATGCTTGTCTGCCTTTGCAGGAGTTTTTCATACGTTATAAACAGTTCACTTACAAAGTCCACACCAAATACGGGTGTCTCTTTGTCGTACTTGTCCGTGACATTCTGCCAAAATACTCTCTCAAACTCTGTAGCAAATACAAACTCTCTCTTATTTACTTTTTGTTGATGCATGTTGTACTTTTTCAAGCGCTTCATAACAAGTTCCATGTGCTTCGTGCGCTCATGCGGTTCAAAGTTCACAAGCATACGGCGCATCGAGTGTACGAGTACAATAGCGATTTGGCGTGTCGTTAGTTTTTTCATTTTTCCCCCTTTTGCAGTAGTTGCTTCAACTCTTCTTGTGCCTTTTTCAAAGAGGCAATATTTGCTATGTTTGCCGCTGCATGACCATTGTCGTGACTGCGCCCTTTTATTTTCATCAACACTTTGTCAAAAGCACTCATTTTAGCTCCTCATATTTTTTGTAGTTCTCAGGATGACCGAGCATAAAGACACTCACTATCTCCTTTTTTCTCTCTAAGTTCACTCTCTCATCATAAGCATAGTCATGTACCCAGTGGTTAAAGAGCTTTGCCCTGTAGAGTTTTGCTGCCTCTGCTCTTGGCATCCTCTTTGGAGACTCCAAAAGAGCATCTATATCACTCTTTGCAGGAGTTCGTTTCGCTGCTCTTCTCTCTCTTGAGAGGTCTTCTATGCTCACGCGCTCTTTTGCTTTCTCTTCCTCGATGCTTCTCCCGAAAAGCTCTGTTTTTGAGCTTGGTTCTATACCCAGCTTTTTGCACTTTTTGAGATACTCATCGTAAGCCTTATCAAACATCTTATTTAAAAAACCTCATTTTCAGTCTTCGCAAATAGAGCTTGATCTCAAATTTCAAGTTAGTCCAAAACACTTTTATATCTCCTCTATCGTGATTTTGTAGTTAGAGTTGTTCGCAGTCACGATAATATCTTCTGTATCAATAGCAATGCGCCCCTCTAAATCTCCTCTTGCAAACGTGATGAAGTTGCCAAATTCGTTTACAGTTCCAAAACCGTACTGTACGTATTTTTTCTTCTTCGGCTTTATGTTCTGCGCCTCTTCCCTGTACGCTGCTATGTCTGTACGTGTAATTTCTCCTGCCGCGTACTTTTCATAAGCCTCTTGCTGTTTTGTTGCATCTTTTACCCGCGCTAACTCTTCAAGAACAGACAAGCCTATAGGCTTTTTATTGTTTAGGATGTCACGCTGTATCTCTTCGCTTAGTTTGCTGCAGCCCAGCGCCTTAGATATATAGCTTTGTGACTTGCTTATAGCCTCTGAGAGTTCTTTTTTTGAACTATATGCGCCGCTCTCCCACAACTTTCTTATGTGCTTTGCTATTTCGTAGTCATTCAAGTCTGCTCTTTGAATGTTCTCTATAAGTGCAAGTTCATCCACTTTTGCTGCATCTGCGTTTATTATATGGGCTTTTATTGTTTTCATTCCTGCGAGCTGGTGCGCACGGTAGCGTCTCTCTCCGCTTACTATCATGTATCCATCTTCTTTTTTTACGACTGCTATGGGCTGGATGAGTCCATCTTCTTGTATGGAGTCTGCGAGTTCTTGAAGCTGTTGTGCATCAAAATCTTTACGCGGCTGCTCTTTATTTGCATAGACATTATCTATGGGCAGCTCCATAAAGTCACTCACTCCGCCTGTACGTGTATTTCCCTGCGTTACTTTTTCAATGGCTGATAAGTTCATCTCTTAAACTCCTTTTGCTTTATTTATTCTATTGTTAGCAATGTCCGCAAAGCATACGCCTGTGTAACTGCAAATACCATTATCAAAACCTATAAATTTCCTATTATTGTTAACACAAGCAACTGCAGTAGTTCCGCTTCCAATGCAATTATCAAGGATGATGTCATTTTCATTAGAATATGTTTTTATTAAATATTCAACTAACGCTAATGGTTTTTGTGTAGGATGTAATCTTAATTGCTGCTTATCACTTTTAAATTTCAAAACACTTCTTGGAAATCTCTCATCACTACAATAAGTAGTTCTTTTATAATTTTTTCCATAATTACTTGATTTTATGCACTTTTCTTGTGACTCTTTTTTAGATACTTTTTTTGCGCCTTTTGTTTTTATAGGGTTGTAAGTTGGAATTTTTTTATAAAAAACAAGAATATTTTCATGTGCCTTTAAGGGCATTTTACGGGCATTAAGATGACCTGTTGCGCTTGTTTTTTCCCAAATCCATTCATATCTGAATAATTTTAAATTTGAACATGCAAGTACTTTATCAAACGGAGACTGAGCAAATAACAAAATAGCCCCATTTTCTTTAATAATTCTTTCATATTCTTTCCATAAAAAATCAAAATCTACAGTAGTATCCCAACTGTTTTTAGTCGTTCCATACGGCAAATCGCATACAATAAGATCTATTGAATTGTTTTTAATTCTTCCTAATCCTACGCGATAATCTATATTCAATACTTTATTGATTAATAAGTTCATCTCTTAAACTCCTTATCTCATTTTTTGCTACTTCATTCTTTGTGTCAAAAACACTTGCGCCCTCGCCGAGTGTTGTTTTGTAAATCTTTCGGCTGCGCACAACTGTGTTGAGCAGCTTAAACTTCTCTCCTACTGCCGCTTTTATGACTGAGAAGTTTTTAGTGAGCGGGTGGATGTTGTTCAGCACTATGTCAAACTCTGTGTCGAGTATAAGCTCGTCTATGATGCTCTCAAAAGTCTTGTAGCCTAAGACCTCCGTCACACTCTCACTTATAGGCACAAGTGCTTTGTTGGAGAGTTCTATGGCTGTCCTGTTGATGTCTGTGTCGAAGCCACCCACGTCAATGATGATATAGTCATATTTCTTTGCATCTATGCCGTGCATTTCACTCATAAGCTCACTTACATTTTTAGGCTGTGCTACATAAAGCGTGCCTGTGCCTCTTATTTTGTTCACAAAGTAGAGCGTTTGTTGGAAGTCTAAATCTATGAGCTTTACACTCTTGTCTATCTCAAGCAGGGAGTGTGTAAGATGCCACGCGAGTGTACTCTTGCCAACTCCTCCCTTTGTATGTGCTACTGTTATTATCATCGCTAACCCCTCAGTTATTTTCTTGTTGTAAATTATATAAATATATTTTTCATTAAGTGTGCTATGTATCTACCCCACTTAATTACCAAACTCTTGCACTTTTCCCGCGTGAAATTTCATCATTTGTGACTGTTGCATAGCGCGCTGTTGTTGCAATACTCTTATGCCCAATGTCCTGTCTGATATGCTCAAGGCTCAAACCCTGTTGATGCGCAGTCGTGATGTACCCAGCCCGAAAACTGTGTGTGGAGTAGAGTTCTCCAAGTACTTTATGTATAAACCTATTCATCTGTAGCTCTAAACTTGCAACTGTCATAGGCTTGTTTGAGTTGTTCTTAGCAAAGAGATATCCATCGTTATGAAGTGGGAGTATCTTTCTCAAAAAAGAGACCTGCTTTCTGTTTGCATCAAAGATGATGAGCCGTGCGCTCTTTGTTTTTGTATCGTTTGTGAGAGAGTACTCATTCTCACGGATCATCTGCTCGATGTCTGCTGTTGTGAGCTGCGTTATCTCTGAGATACGGCATCCTGTAAGATAGAGCAGCGTAATGGCAGTAGTGAGCTTCACTTTTGTTTTTGACTGCATATCAAGCGAGCTGTTCACTGCGTTTATAAGTCTGTCAAACTCTCTTTTGAGTATGGGCTTCTTTACCCGTGTTGTTCCTTTTGGACGTGCCATAATAAAATCTCCTTTTTTGTGGTATAATCACTCATTCGATTACAAGTATCTCACTACTTGTAATCTGATAAATGATTGTTTTTAAAACAACTTCTCAGCCCACTGTTCCATCTTGCTTTCAAACTTTGAGAACAGTGTGTCTGCTTTTCGTATCATCTTCGCCATGACTATTTACCTCCTTTGAGCGCTTCACTTAGCTCTTTATCTAATGTTTTTAACTTCTCTATAACACTAAATAGGAGAGAACTTGTACCTCGTACTGCTATCTCCTCTCCCTCCACTTCCATATCACTTACTGTTTTCTCAGAAAGTAGTAACAAAGAGACCACATCATTAAGTGTGTCTCTCCCATCAAACGCAACCTCTCTTAAATTTGCCATCTCTTACTCCTCTTCTTTTTGTGGTTCATCAAACGCACTGTCGTCATACTCGTTGTAAACCTTGCATATTTCATTTTCAAATATCTCATTTATGTTCTCTGTCTCAAGCTTTGCTTTCTCTCCTGTACTTTTAACAAAGATCATAGCTCTCATAAAATCTTTTTCAAGTA
>JALUZQ010000256.1 GCA_027011725.1 Sulfurimonas sp.
ATGTAAGATTTTGGCTGTATCGGATGGCGAGTTGGGGAACTGTCCTCTACAAACTGACGCTCGCGCAGTGCTTTTACATCTTCAATGCGTTGGACTTCACTTGAATTCATATCGGCTGAGAAGCACTGGTCTCGAAAGACTGTGAGTCCCTCTTTGAGTGTGAGTTGAAACCAGTCACGACAAGTGATGCGATTTCCTGTCCAGTTATGAAAATACTCATGCGCTATGACCGACTCGATACCCATAAAGTTCGCATCGCTTGCGGTGTCCATATCGGCAAGGACATAAGCAGAGTTAAAGATGTTGAGCCCCTTATTCTCCATCGCTCCCATGTTAAAGCTATCTACTGCCACAATGTTGTAAATATCCAAATCATACTCACGCCCATAGACCTCTTCATCCCACTTCATTGCCTCTTTAAGCGAGCGCATCGCATGAAAACATTTCGACTCATTCCCCAGATCACAGTAGATGTTGAGCGCTATCTCTCTGCCGCTCATCGTTGTAAAAGTGTCATCTATACTACCCAAGTTTCCAGCAACAAGTGCAAAAAGGTATGAAGGCTTTGCAAAAGGATCATGCCACGTTACACCATGTCTGCCATCAAAACTCTCATGGCACTTCATCTTATTTCCATTGCTCAGTAGTACAGGATATTTCTCTTTCTCAGCTATGACAGTAGTCGTAAAGATACTCATCACATCAGGACGGTCAAGATATGGCGTAATACTGCGAAATCCTTCAGGTTCATTTTGTGTACAGAAGATATCTCCGGATTTATACAGCCCTTCAAGTTCAGTATTGTTTTGTGGATAGATTTTATTGTGTATGCTCAACTCAAAGCGCTCAGGCACATTCAAAATTGTCAAACTCTCCTCATCTGTTACATATCTGTTTTGAGAGAGTTCCATCCCATTTAAACGCAGTTCTAAAAGTTCAAGGTTGATCGCATCAAGTCGCAGTTCACTTGCACTCTCATCTACTTTTACTATCTGCATCACATTTTTTACAAGTGTATGCTCTTCAAAAAGCTCAAATGTCAGATTTACGCGCTCTATTTGAAACGCAGGTCTTTTGTAATCTTTTAAAAATTTCTCTACTACTTTTTTACTCATAAATTGTTTCCTTACTCCAGTTAAATTCTTTCATTATCATTTCAAATACCTCATCAAACGCAGCCTCGAAACGCAGCTTTTGCTTTGTGTAAGGGTGCTGCACCTCTAAAACAGTGCAATGCAGTAACAGCCGGTGCATATTGTACCTTTGACGTACAAATTTGTTATGTTCACCTCGCCCATACTTGGTATCACCCAAAATATGATGCGAAATGTGCTTCATATGGCGACGGAGTTGATGTTTTCTGCCTGTTTGCGGGCGTAATTTTACCAAAGAGTAACGCGTAGTACTGTAGCGACCTACCGCTGCGTTTAGCTCTACAGTTCCCACTCTCTCAAACGCAGTCACGGCATCTTGTGCCTCTTTGTCCTGCTTTGCATCTTTGTCACTTATTTTATCGAGCTTCTCTTTGAGTGCATGTTCTATCAAACCACTTTGCGGTGTATAACCACGCACAACAGCGACATACTCTTTTTGTATTGTATGCGCTTTAAACTGCTCACTCATCAACTTGGCGCTCTCACTATCAAGCGCAAAGAGTAAAACCCCCGATGTTGGCTTATCAAGTCTATGCACGGGGTAAACCCACTGCCCTATTTGATCACGCAGTATTTTCATCGCAAAATAAATCTCATGCCTGTCTATCATCGACTTATGCACCAAAAGCCCGCTTGGTTTGTTTATAACCACGAGATGTTCATCTCTATAGAGTATCTCAAGTTCATAATCTTTAAACATTATCACTCTTTTTTAAAGAGAACTCTCGCAAAAATTTCTCTGTCTCTTGTACAGACATTGGCTCGGAGTGATAAAAGCCTTGAATAAGATGACAACCGTTTTGTACTAAGAACTCTTCTTGTGCTTTGTTTTCAACGCCCTCGGCAATGAGTGTGAGTCCAAGCGTTTTCCCAAGTGCAATGACCGCCTGAACTATGGCACAATCCTCTTCATCATTTGGAATATCACGCACAAATGACTGGTCTATCTTTAGCTTATCGATTGGGAAGCGCTTCAAATAAGCAAGTGAAGAGTAGCCTGTGCCAAAGTCATCTACAGAGATTCGAATCCCCATGGTATGCATCTCTTGCAACTTCGTTATAGCTTCTTCAGGGTTACTCATAATATCACTCTCTGTGATCTCAAGTTCTAAACAATCTTCATTGAGTTTACAGACTTTTAACTGCTCTTTTAAAAAAGCACAAAAGTTTTTGTTGGTAAACTCTTTTGCAGCAAGATTGATAGATATACGCTCGGGAGCTATGCCTGCTTCCCTCCACTTGGCGAACTGTCCGACAGCTTTTTTAAATATGATCTTGTCAAGATCCACGATCAAACCGGTCTCTTCGGCAACTCTTATAAAACTCTCAGGCATAATTATCTTACCATCGGCATCTATCCAGCGCACAAGTGCTTCTAAGCCCACAATCTTATGGGCAACGACATCTATCTGCGGTTGAAAATATACTTCAAAGGCTTGCACTTCTATAGCTTCACGGAGTCTGCTTTGGAGCATGACCTTTGAGTATGCCTCTTTACTCATTTGTGGAGAATAGAACTCAAAAGTGTTGCGTCCCATCTCTTTTGCTTTATACATTGCGGCATCGGCATTTTTAAGTAAATCCACTGCGTTTAGCGCATCTTGAGGAGCTAAAGATATACCGATACTCAGTGAAATATAAAGTGTATGCTCATCTATTTTTATAGGCTTTTTCGCAATAGCGAGCATCTTTTGTGCAATGGCAATACACTCTTGCAAATGCTCAACACTCTCAACAAGCAGAGTAAACTCATCTCCACCCAAACGGGCAAGTGTATCTTCGCCACGCACACTCTCTTGCAGCCTTTTTGCCACTATACGTAAGACCTCATCTCCCGCTTGATGTCCGAGTGAATCATTTATCTCTTTAAATCTGTCGAGATCTATAAAGTAAAGTGCCACTAAGTTTTGTGAACGTTTTGATTTTTCTATGGCTAAACGCAATCTGTCTTGAAACAGAACCCTATTTGGCAGCTTGGTCAAGGCATCGTAGTAAGCTTGATGCTTAAGTGCTTTTGTCCTTTGTTCTACTTTTTCTTCAAGTTCACGGTTAAGTCTTTGCAACTCAAAAGTCTTCTCATTGACTCTCTTTTCAAGTTCCGTATTTGCACGTCTGAGTACTATAGAGCGGTAAAGCAGTGCAAAAAGAACTAAACTTAACAAGCCTACTATTTTGTAAAAGTATGTATAGTCAGCGCGTGACTCCAACACAACAGAAGACCATTGATCTTCTATCTGTTTCATTTCAGAATGGCTTGTATTGGCAATAGCAGACCCAAAGATATCTCGAAGTATCTTTTCATCTTTTTGTGTAGCAATTGCGAGATTATAGCCTATAGGAAGTTTTGCATCTATTTTGATATTGTCAAGATTATGCTCTTGAATATAGTAAGAGATGACCTTTGCGGTATTTATAAAACCAAAGACCTTCCCTTGACTCACAAGTTGTAAACCATCTCCAACTGTTGCAACTTCTACAATATCCATAGAACCATACAGGTTTTTCAAATCATCAAGTACCGCCGAGTGACGGATGACGGCATACTTTTTGTTGAGTTTATCTCTAAAGTTCTCTATAAAGCTTTTGTTGGCGGTCGTCGCGACAACATAAGGCGCATAAACATACGGTGCAGTGAAGTTTAAGAACTTCTTTCGCTCCTTTGTAACACCCGCCATAGGCAGAACATCACACTTATGCGCTTTTATGGCAGCCATACTCTGTGCCCAATTCTCTGTTTTATAGAGCTGCGTTTGAATAGGAAGATTTTTACAAAAGAGCTGAAAATAATCCGCACCGACTCCACGATACTCCCCCTCTTTATCTATCCACTCATAAGGTTTCCATTTCGGATCGACACAGATGGTGATTTTTTTCTTCTTTTTGAGGTATTTTTGTTGCGAAGCTGTTAAAAAAGTATTTTTTACAGACCTTTGATAGATGTAATCGCGCAAAGCACTTTTATCCATCGGTAAGCCTTTGCGGTTGAGATACTCCTGATAGATAAAATTCAGATTTTCACTGTTTATCTCTCCTATCTCGTAAATATTTTGCAGCATCAAAGCTTTTGTCATTTTTCCTTCATATATCAAAGCATCCAGTGATTTGCGTTTAGAGTATTTATCATAAATGACTTTTGCACTCTCTTTGATATGTCCAAGAGTATACTCCCATCCCTTTTTTGTAGCATCCAAGAAGGCATTGACCTCTTTTTTATGCCCTGAGACATATTCATCGAAGGAGAAAAGATTATTTGCCGTTGCTACAAAACCGTACTCTGTGGGGTCTATGGTGTTAAAAGCTATATTCCTCTTTTTGAGTTCATAGACTTGATCTGTCTCAAATACAGCCATCGCATCTACACGTTTTTGTATAAAATCCTGTAAATTAAATGTAGGATTGACGAACTTTGCCGTACTTGGATTGATGTCATAGTAGCGCAGCAGTGCATCAAGGGAAGTCTCATAGAGTTCGTTGCCGCCCATCATAATGGTCTTTCCAAGTAGTTGTGAGATCTCTTTTATGGAGGGTTGTGTCACTAAAACCAAAGGGGAGTGTTGGAAGTAAGTGGCGAGGAGTTTGACATCCATCAGTTTATGGTCTTTGTCAAAAAGCAGTGCACCATTTTGTAAAAAGTACTGCACTTTACGTTCTTGGATCTGCTCAGAGATATCCCCGCCGCTATACTCAAGAAGTGAGACATCAAGACCGGCATCTTTGTAGTAGCCCAGCTCTTTTGCCATAATAAAACCGGCAAATTGAAACTGGTACTTCCACTGCAGCTGTACCTTTACTTTTTTGAGTGCATCAGGAGATGGTGCTTTTGCAAACGCAGTCGTAAAAAAAATGAACAGTGCTAAAAATAGGAACAGACTGCGTTTCACTACAAATCCTTAATCTCTTTTCGTTGTCTTTCGTTTTTTCTTCGCGCTCTTTAAAGATTTCGCCGTCACTTTTTTTGGAGCCGCTTTTTTTACAAATTTTTTCGCTTCTCTTTGATGTTCGGCTTTGAGTTTTACCTCATCAACATCTTTACGGCGAATGTTCGGATCTGGTTCAAAGCCTTCTACTACCTCTTGAGGGATCTTCTGCCCTATGAGTTTTTCAATATCTTTAATATCATACTTCTCATAAATATCTATAAGACTTATAGCCTCGCCCTCACGCCCAGCACGCCCTGTACGCCCGACACGATGAACATAATCTTCAGGGATGGATGGAAGCTCGTAGTTTATGACATAAGGCAGCTCTTCA